>JANMGS010000845.1:0-5581 GCA_031374745.1 Ferruginibacter sp.
TTAGCCAATTTTAGAGAAGATAGCCAATTGTACACTTGGTTGTATAGAATAGCTACCAACGAGAGTTTGACATTTTTGGATCAGCAAAAAAAGCGCAGTACCGTTTCTATGAGCGATGATGATAGTGGATTGAGTAACAGCGTAAAAGCAGATTCAAACTTTGATGGAAATAAACTAGAATGGAAACTACAGATTGCCATCCAACAATTGCCGGAAAAGCAAAAAGCGGTTTTTAACCTACGCTATTATGATGAAATGCCTTACGCAGAAATGAGTACGGTGTTGGAAACAAGCGAAGGGGCATTAAAGGCGAGCTACCACCACGCAGTAAAAAAAATAGAAGAATATATATTAAACAATTAAACGAATACAAACATTTAGTGTCCAATAACAAATGAACGAAAGAGATTACATATTAATAGAATTGAAAGAGATAAGTGCTACAGTAGCTGCGTTGCCTCGTGTAAACGTATACACGGTAGATGCTGCCTATTTTAATGGAGTAGAGGCTGAGTTAATGGCGAGAATAGCTGCGGATAATTTATACAATACACAAACTACCTTTTCTATACCAGATGGATATTTTGAAGGACTGAGCAATAGTATTTTGGATAAAATAAGGGCTACGGAAAATAACGAAGTGTTGGATGAAATGAGCCAACTTTCTACAACGATAGCAGCTATTGGTAATGCAAACGTGTTTACTGTTGCTCCTACTTATTTTGGTGAATTAGATAATACCATCTTACAAAGCATATACGCAAGAGAAAGCAATGAAGTGCTTGATGAAATGACCAAACTTTCTCCTTCAGTGGCAGCAATAGGAAACAAAAATGTGTACACGGCACCACAGGGTTATTTTGATGCTTTGCGTTTTGCAAACACGGAAGCACCTGTTGTAAGAATGCAAAGGCAAACCGCTGTGCGATCTTTCTTTAAATATGCGGTAGCGGCTGTTGTTACAGGTTTGCTTGGTATTAGTGTTTATACTTTTGTAAATAAGCCACCAAAACCCAATATGCAAACAGCGGCTTTAATGAAGCAGGCAGATGAAATTATAAAAAACAATAGTTTCGACGTTACGCTAGAAGCTATCTCTGATAAGGATTTGGAAAAATATTTGACAAATAATGGCGAAGATGTAAATGCTGCATTGGTTGCATCTACAGCAGAAGATGTACAACTACCCAATGCAGAGGATTATCTTTTTGATGATAAAACGCTTGATAATTTTTTGAATGAAAACAATTTAAAAAACTAAGAAATGAAAAAATGTATACTATACCTAAGTTTTGTATTGGCAGCCTTTACTGCCACTGCACAGGTTTCTGAAATGGATGATCAGGAACAACTAAATCCAAAAAACGAACAAAAAATAGAAGCTTTATATATTGCTTATGTATCTCAGCAATTGAAGCTTACTCCAGAAGAAGCGCAAAAATTTTGGCCAATACATGCACAATACAACGAAGAGCTAAAAACGATAAACAAAAGTAATTTAAATGAGATTGATAGGGAGCAAGCCGTATTAAATATAAAGAAAAAATACGTTGGTAATTTTAATAGAGTATTAGGCAACGAACGTTGTAATAATTTTTATAGGCAAGATGCTGCTTTTAGAGAAAGATTAAGAAATCGCTTAAAGGAGATGAGACAAAAAAGAAGAATGAATAATATGCCACAGCAAGGGCCGGTAAGGCGTAAAAATATGCCGCAGCGCTAAAAGATATTTAACTTTTGGGGACAAAATTAATGGCACAAACATTAATTTTACATGCTAATCTTTTACGAGGTTAGCATTTTTTATAATGCCACAAAGGGTGTTTTTATATCGTGGTAAAATAAAAAGGTCCAATGTTCTTCTTGTCCCTGTTGCCACCATTTTTGGCGTAGCTCCATGCACAATTTACCATCGTAATCGTATTTTGCTATAAAACGGCTTTTCATTTGTTGTAGTTGTGGTGCTACATCTGCACCAAAGAAAATTTTCTCGCCATCTTCTTCTATCATAAATACTTGGTGGTATGGGGAGTGGGCACCAGTTACTTCATAAGTAATGTATTCATCTATTTTTCCATTGCCTTCTGTAAAAATTACGTTACTGGCACTATTCAATATTTGAAATTCTGCAGGCGTGTATGATGGGCTACCTTTTGAAGTGGCAAAGGCAAACTCATCTTTGTTTACATAATAAGTAGCCTGCGGAAAACTGAGAAAAGTATGTCCCAGCATTTTATCTTCCTTGCTTACACCTCCAGAATGGTCTTTGTGCAAATGACTCACCAATACTTTGGTAATATCCATAGGGTCTATTGCATTGTCAATGAGATTTTGATGAATTTGAAGTACGCCATCCTTGTTGCTATATCCTAGCCCTGTATCTATTAGTAGAATATCTGTTTTGGTGATAATGCAAAATGGTTGTATTTCTACCAATAAACTACCAAGTGTACGTTCTTGTAAGTCATCTTTTTCTTTATTAAAGGGAACAAAAACTTTTGTGTTATCTATCGTAAAAGCGCCTTCACTTAGTGGTATTATTTTCATATGAAAGTATATAGTATTAAGTACTTAGTATTGAGATTAAAAAAATATAAGTATGAAGCATGTTTAACAAGTGTACTTTAAAATATTTGAGACTGGCGTAAGTCCCCCTTGGGGGATTTAGGGGGCTAGGGGGGCCAAGGGCCTTTTATCTCAGCACCATTTGCCTATCTGCATCTAACTTAATAAGTATAAAAATTAATATTGTAAATGTAATTAATGATGAACCTCCATAACTCATAAGGGGTAGTGTAATTCCAATAACGGGTGCAAGCCCTACGGTTACACATACATTTACCACCACATGAAAAAATATAATGGAAGCTACACTATAAGCATATACACGGCTAAAAGTACTCCGCTGTCGCTCTGCAATAAATACAATGCGAAGCAGCAAGGCTAAATACAATAACATCACTAAGCTGGTGCCCAAAAAACCAAAGTTTTCTCCCACCGATGTAAAAATAAAATCGGTGTGCTGCTCTGGTACAAAATCGCCTTGTGTTTGTGTGCCTTTTAAAAAACCTTTACCTAAAAAACCGCCTGAACCAATGGCTATTTTAGATTGCTTTACATTGTAATTTTGTTGATCACTTTTCTTCTGCTTTTGTTTTTCATCTTCGGCAGAAAGGCTGCCTTTATCGTTTCCGGTGAAAGGATTGTCTACACCAACCATGCTAAAAATTCTATCTGCTTGGTATTTTTTAAATACATGATTGAAAACAAACGGAACGGCAAGACCAACAAATGCAGAACTGATGAGCCAAGCACCAACGATGATGGTAAGCAAATTTCTATTTCTTCTAAATTGTTTTCTATTGAACCAAATAAGCAATGCTGCAAGTATGGTAAAACTTATGAGCAATGTTTGTGTTTTAAACAACAACGAAACAACAAGCAATGCGGCTAAGGAGACACCTGCAATCAAGTAGCCGGGAGGCAAACCCTCTCTATACATTGGAATTAGAAATGAAAAGTAAACCAAGGCCAATCCGGTTTCTCCTTGTAGAATAGATAACACTGCAGGGCTAAGTGCAATGGCTGCTGCTATTAATTGAGATTTGGGTTTACTAAAATCTGTTTCTTGCAGCGATAAAAATTTAGACAAGGCAAGTGCTGTAAAAATTTTACAAAGTTCCACAGGTTGTAAGTTCATAAAGCCCAGCGGTATCCAGCTTTTTGAACCTTTTATTTCTTTACCTATAACAAAAGTGGCCAATATAAGTACAATGCCTATTAAGTAGGAAAGATTTGCAGATGCCGTAAACAACTTACTATCGAATAACAAAATAAATGTGCCTATAACACAGCAGGCTAAAAAGAAAAAAAATTGTTTACTGTAATTTTTTTTGAAACCTATAAGTGTTTGTACAAAATTATCTGTGCTTTTATACTCTACAGAATATATACATACCAATCCTATTAAGATGATGCTGGCATATAACCATAGCATTACTTTATCATTTCCTTTTGCTAAGTTTGTGTTTCGTTGATACATTTATATAGTAAAGTTTTCGCTTCTTTGTGTGCTTTGTGACTTATTTTTTGAACCACAAAGAACACTATGGTTTTTCACAAAGTTCACGACTTCTTTGTGCTCCTTGTGTGTCCTTTGTGCCTTTGTGGTTCACTACTCGTCTTCTTTTTTTGTTAGAGTATCTGCTATGGATGTTTTCTTTTTATCGTCAGGTAATATTGCATCTTGCTTTATTATTTTCTTTTTTTCTTCTTCCTTGTCCTTTTTGTCTTTTTCTTTTTTGTCTTTTACCAGTTTATTTAAAGCATCTTCCTCTTCACTATCATCTTCAATGCCAATGGTATCTCTTATTATTTTTATAAATCCTTTAGCAATTAAATAAGCAGAGTCTCCTGAATGTTTTACTGAATCTTGCCTGCGCATTTCAGCAAAAATTTTCTTAGGTATCAAACTTAATTTTGACAGGCTTTCAATCTTTGCCAGCCGAGCTTTGTCAGTAATGGAGTCATTTATATATTTTTCTATCATTAACCCAACGATAGGTGCTGCGTAAGTACCTCCAAAGCGCCCGCTGTTCTCCACCACACACATAATGGCAATTTTTGGGTTTTCTCTTGGTGCAAATGCGCAAAAGAAGGAGTGGTTTTCTTGTTTTTTGCCTCTATAATAATTTTCTACTGTTCCTGTTTTCCCACAAATATTAATTCCCTTTACCCTAGCATTGCCACCAGTTCCTCTTTCCAAAACTCCTTGCATACCATCGTGTACTACATCAAAAATACTATCGGGAATATCAATTGGATGGTGTTTTTCTTTATAAGGTTTAAGTACGTCGTATTTATCGCCACCATCTATTGAGTCTACTACATGTGGTGTAATATACCAACCCTTATTTGCAATATATGCCATTTCGTTTGCCACTTGCAAAGGGGTAACATCTACTTCTCCTTGCCCAATACTTACAGATCTAAAACTACAGTATGTCCAATGGCCTTTCCCAAAAGTTCTGTCGTATGTAGCGGGTGTTGGTATATTTCCTTTACGTTCCGTAGGTACGTCTACCCCCAATTTATGCCCTAGGCCAAAAGCATACATATATCTATCCCAAGCCGCAAGGCTACTATCTATGTTCGGATATTTTGGATTATCAATTACTCGTCTCATTACCGTGGCAAAATAAGTATTGTCAGAAACGGTGATAGCGTTTCTTAAATTAAATGTGCCATAATCTAAACACTTCATTGGTTTAGCACCCCCACATCCATAATAAGCGCCGCTGCAACTTACCGTAAAATTTGGGTCAATTACACCTTCATGTAATCCAACAAGTGCCTGTAATGTTTTAAATGTAGAACCCGGAGAATATTGTGCGTTTACCGTCCTATTTAATAAGGGTAAAGCTGGGTTCATGTATAATTCCGAAAAATGTTTTTTTCTATTAGCACCTGTTAGATATTTCGGTTGATAAGTAGGGGCACTTACCATGGCAAGAATACCGCCGGTTTTTGGGTCGATGGCAACAATGGAACCCAATTTATTTTGCATCAACTTTTCGCCAAG
>JANMGS010000852.1:0-2019 GCA_031374745.1 Ferruginibacter sp.
TGAAAGAAAAAGGCTAAGCAAAAAATCGTTTGCTGTTCTTATTGACCCCGATAAGGTAAATGATAATAGCGTGGAAGACTTAATAAAGCACTCCATTGATGCCAAAGTAGATTACTTTTTGGTTGGCGGGAGCTTGGTTATTTCTAGTTATTTAGATGAATGCGTTCAACTCATCAAACGCAGTTGTACAATTCCTGTTATACTTTTTCCTGGTAGCCCATCGCAAGTAAGTAAATATGCCGATGCCCTTTTATATTTAAGCCTTATAAGTGGCCGCAATCCCGAATTGCTAATAGGGCAACATGTAGTATCTGCACCAGTGGTTAAGAAAAGTGGTTTAGAAATAATGCCTACTGGATATATGGTTATTGATGGAGGAGCTCCTACAACTGTTTCTTACATAAGCAATGCATCTCCTCTTCCTTCCGATAAAAATGAAATTGCCATGTGTACAGCCATGGCCGGAGAAATGCTGGGCATGAAATTAATTTATATGGATGCGGGCAGTGGAGCCAAACGTGCCATTTCAGAATCAATGATACAAAAAGTATCGAGTTGTATTGATGTACCACTTATCATTGGAGGGGGTATTACTACAGCAGAAAAAGCTTACCTAAACTGTAAAGCAGGGGCCGATGTGATTGTGGTAGGTAATGCGATAGAAAAAGATGCGAACCTTATAAAAGAGATTGCTGCGGCGGTGCATAGTATACCGTTAAAAACCACACAATCAAATTAATTAATTTTCTCCACCCTACTCGGTGTATCCTTCCCACTAATAATCGTTTTACTACTTAGTGCTATTGCTTTTATTACTTCGGCCATATTATCCATATCTAAAGAGGATACTTCATCGGACAATTTGTGGTAGTTGGGTTCATTATCCATTTTAGAAGTAGAAATGGTATGTGCAGGTACACCAAGCGCAGCAAGGGTTGCATTATCGCTTCTGTAAAATAAATTTTCTTTTGGGTAAGGATCGGGTTCAAAATGAAAAGCGGTTCCTTCCAAATTTTTCTGTAATATTTTCCCGAAATCCGACTTTTCAAAACCAGTAATATAAGCGCTGTTTTTCCCCCATTTGCTTTCTGTACCTATCATTTCTACATTAAACATGGCTACCACTTTATCTGCATCTATATTTTTTGAAAAATATTGAGAACCAAAACCACCAATTTCTTCGGCAGTAAATGCTACAAACACTAAGGTTCGTTCGTTGCTTTTTTGTTTAGCAAAATAATTTGAAAGCATGATTACGCCCGTAGTTCCTGCGGCATCATCATTGGCCCCATTGTAAATAGAATCGCCAGCAGCGTTGGGTTTACCCAAGCCTAAATGATCATAATGGCTCGAAAAAACCACCATTTCATCTTTTTTACTTTTACCTGGCAGCACTCCTACTACATTGGTAAAATTTATTTCTGTTACACGGTGCTTCACCTCAATATCGTAAGTATCGTGGGTATTGCTTAACACAAAAACAACCGAATAATTTGTTTTTAAACCATCACGCTTAAATCGCTTTAGTTTAAAAAAATCTTTTTTAAACGCAGTATTTACAAACACAACCTGGTTTTTCTTTTCATTTAAAATACTTTGTGCTTGCAAGAATAAATTATCGTTACTGTCAATGATTACTATTTTAAAATCAGACCTTTCATTAATTTTTACCAAAGAATCGGTAGTGATAGCAATTATATTGGACGCTTCTACTTTTAATCTATCTACAGTAACATCTGCAGCAATAAATTTTGTGCGAATATTGGTAAACGATTGTTTAAAAGTTTGCAATCCATTGAAAGTTTTTAGCCCTGCTTTTTTAAATTCCTCACTTATAAAATCAGCCGCTTTATCTATTTCTGGATTGCCCGTTTTACGACCACGCATTTCATCTGAAGCCAAAAAACTTTCTATTCTTAATGCCTCGGTAGCATTAAAATATATATCTGCTTGCTGGGCAAATGATATAGTACCCGATGAAATATAAACAAAAAAAAACAAAAAAAAAAAAAAAAACAT
>JANMGS010000862.1:0-8577 GCA_031374745.1 Ferruginibacter sp.
AAAAAAATGATTTTCTCCCTTTGTGTCTAAATATTTTGATTCTTTGTCCCCAATAAAAAATGTATCAATACCATTGAAAAAAATGGGAGGCAAAAAGCTTTGGGCAAATGATTGCGAAGATGTTGCAATACAAAAAAATAATAGTAAGTATAATCTCATCAAATAAATTTATTCTTTACCTCCCACCACAATTACAATCTCCCCCTTCACGGTTTTTGCATTAAAATAATCATACACTTCTTGCAAAGTACCACGCTTGTTTTCTTCAAACATTTTGGTAAGTTCTCTGCTCACACAGCATGGGCGGTCTGTACCAAGGTATTCGCCTAAGTCTCGTAGCGTGCGCAATAGCCGCATGGGACTTTCGTAAAACAGCATCGTGCGTTTTTCTTCGGCCATGCGTTTCAAAAAAGTTTGTCTACCTTTCTTTAGTGGCAAAAAACCTTCAAAACAAAAACTATCAGTAGGTAAGCCACTGTTTACAAGCGCTGGCACAAAGGCAGTAGCACCTGGCAAACAATTTACCGTAATATTATTTTTTATACATTCCTTCACTAAAATATGAGCAGGGTCGCTTATGCCGGGTGTGCCCGCATCGGTAATCAATGCAATGGTTTTGCCAGCAAGCATTTGCTCTGCAAGGTGTGCCGCTATTTTAAATTCGTTGTGTTGGTGATAAGGAGAGAGGGGTTTTTTTATTCCATAATGGTTGAGCAATACAGAGGAGGTTCTGGTATCCTCTGCCAAAATTAAATCAGCATTTTTCAAAACCTCTACCGCACGAAACGTCATATCTGCAAGGTTTCCGATGGGCGTAGGAACGAGGAATAACATTAATGAAAAAATTTATAATGAATAATTTTATAATGAATAATTAATAATGCTCTCAACTCGTTAATAAATTATAAATAGGTTGGTATCTTCACGAATTATTAATTTAGCCAACTGCTCCCGCAGAATTGCTGGACCAACTGACAACTGACTACTGACTACTGACCACTAACTATAATCTCATACATTTCCATCACCGCATTTGCCAATAATTTTTTTGCAGCTTCGTCGGCCATTTCTCTTGCAGCAGTTTCGTTTTCGGCTTCTATGGTAAGTTCTATTTGCTTGCCAATACGTACATCGTTTATGCCAGTTAGGCCCAAATTTGCTAGCCCACCTAAAACAGCCTTTCCTTGTGGGTCCAATAAATTTTTTAATGGCATTACTTTTATTTCTACCGTAAAAATCATGTTTTATTTGTTTTTGAATGCCAAAGATAAAATAATGTAAGCGATAAAAATAACGGGTACTGCCAACCAATGAAGAAATATAGCAGCTATGATAGAAAACAACACAATTAAATACTTGGGTAAATTATCTTTTAGCGAAACATTTTTAAACTTTAAAGCCATTAATGGAAGTTTACTCACCATTAACCAACTCACCACTACAATGAGTGCATACAAAAACCATTTATTCAGCATTAAATCAGTAGTAAATTCATTAGCAGCATTCCAATAAATAAGTGGCATACTTGCTATTAATAAACCAGCAGCAGGTATAGGCACCCCTTTAAAACCGTAAGACTGCGTAGTATCTAAATTGAACCTAGCCAAACGATAAGCGCCAGCAGCGGCAATGATGAATGCAGGAAACAATAACCACAAAGAAGTATTCACCCCATCTTCTCCACTGGCAAAACTCATACGTAAAAATTGATACACAATCAAAGAAGGTGCTACACCAAAACTTACTACATCTGCCAATGAATCTAATTGCTTTCCCATTTCGGAACTCGCATTAAAAAGCCTGGCTACAAAGCCATCTAAAAAATCTACCACAGCCGCAATACCAATAAACAAGGATGCCATCCACATTTTTTCGGATATATCTATAAATTGTGCATTGCTGGCATTGTATTGAATGGTTATGCCATTCTGCAAAATGTATGTAATAGCTATACAACCACAGATTAAATTAAGCAGGGTAAATATATTGGGAACTTGTTTTAGCATTTTGTTATTTAAAGATTCAAAAAAATATCGTACACTTCAATGTATCAGCATTAGCACATTAGCTTATTAGCAAATTAACCCATTATTTAATCCGCTTCATCAGCCCCTCTATCTCCTCCACTTCAATAGGAATATTTTTCATCAAATCCTTGTTACCATTTTTCGTTATCCAAAAATTATTTTCTATACGCACACCCATTTGCTCTTCTTCAATATAAATACCAGGTTCTATTGTAAAGACCATACCTACTTCTATAGGTTCAGTACGAGTACCAAGGTCGTGCACATCTATCCCAAGGTGATGCGAAATACCGTGGTACAAATATTTTCTATATGCTCTGTTATTAGGATCTTCATTTTTTACATCGCTCTTTTTTAGCAACCCTATTTTTTGAAAAATAATGGTAGCTTCATCTCCAATCCTTTCTGTATAATCTACAATACTAATTCCGGGTTTTAAAATAGATGCCGCATATTTATGCAAATGCAAACAAGCATTGTACACCGTTTTTTGGCGGCGGCTAAATTTTCCATTTGCCGGAACTGTTCTGGTAAGATCCGCTGCATAATTACCATATTCTGCTCCAAAATCCATTAATATCAAATCCCCGTCTTTACACTCCCTACAGTTTTCTACATAATGTAATACCCTCGCATTGTCGCCACTGGCTATGATACTTCCGTAAGCCTCGCCTGTAGCCCGCTGCATAAGAAAAGAATGAATAATCTCTGCGTGTATTTCGTACTCCATTATACCCGGTTCAATAAACTGCAACAATCTTCTAAAAGTAATATCTGTTATATCAATAGCTTTTTGAATTACTTCTACTTCCTGTGCAGTTTTAATGGATCTAAGTTCTTTTAAAATGGGCGCACTGCGTTTGTAATTGTGCAAGGGATACCTTGCCCTCATTTCTTGTGCATAACGATAATCTCTTACTGCAATAGTGCTTGCTTTGCGATCATTTTCATTTGTATTCAAGTAAATATTTTCTGATAAATGTATCCAAGGTTGTAACATAGCATCCAATGAATCTAAATAAATAATGGTTTCTATACCAGAAATATTTTGTGCTTCATTTATCCTAAGCCTATGACCATCCCATTTTTCTTTCATTTCATTTGGTCTTACAATCACCAACACTTCTCGGTATTTTGCATCCGGATTATCCGGAAAAAATACCATCATCGTATCTTCCTGCTCTATACCAGTAAGCCAATACAAATCGGAGTTTTGTTTAAATCTATTAATGGCATCGCCATTGGTAGGAAGCTCATCGTTGCTGTTAAAAATAGCAATTGAGTTTTTTTGCAACTTACTTACAAAACGTTTCCTGTTTTGAATAAAAATATCGGGGTTGAGTGGTAGGTATTTCATGCTGTTTATTTTAGTGCCACAATATAATTGTTTTTTTGCACTAAGGGTTTAAATGGAAAAGAAGAATGCAGAATCTAGTTTTCTTTTTCAAATAAGTTACCGCTGAAATAAATATATAGAATTACTATTTACATTAGATTTCAAGGCTATTGAGTTACCTTGTCCGCCATGGCAAACGAGGATAAAACAAATTCACGAATTAGGCTGTTGTCCTAGCGCTTTTTGAGCTAAAGCCCCTTATATTTAATTCTTACACTTCCGCCCGAAAGGACTGTGCAGTTCAAAAAATCATGCAATATTTTATAAAACTTGAATTATTATTAAAACTTCTTTAAGAAATTTTTAATTAACAGAATTTACCAACTAATTTGAATAAAGAGATTAAACAAATAACCGCCAAGTAGATTAGCCGGTTATTTTAATACAGAAATATTTTACTGCTGTTTTATCATTTTTATAGCTTTGCCATTTTCAAATTTAAATATATAAATACCATTTGCAAAAGCTGACATATTTAATGATTGCGACAGTTGCTTTAAATTAAAAATTTGCAATTGCTTACCATTAATATCCGTTAGCAAAACATTTGTATTGAGCAAATCGCTGCCGATAGTAATGGTAACAACATCTTTAAAAGGATCAGGAAAAATATTAATGATTGAAGAACGATCCGCTGTAAGTTTCATATAAATAGAGAATGATGCTCTGCCATCTTTATCAATCTGCTTGATGCGGTAGAAAGCAGTTCCTGATAACATTGTTGCTTCGGTAAAAACATACTCATTTTCACCATCACCTTTACTGTTGATACTTCCTATTTTTTCGAAAAGATTACCATTGGTACTTTTTTCTATTTCATATTTTGCCACGTTATCTTCCTGTACTTTCCATTTAATTACCGCTTGTTTCTGGCTATTAATGTTACCGGTTACAGATATCCATTTTACAGGAAGCACTATAGCGGCATTTTCCCACATACCACGTCCATGTGTTGCAATTCTTATGGTACCATCAGATGCTTTGGCTATTCCAAAAACTGCTACTCTCGGTAAACCGGTGCCGTAAGGATTCCAACTCACACCTTCGTCTGTAGAAACATACATTCCAATATCAGTACCGGCATACAATATTTTAGCATTTACAGGATCTACTAAAAATGCATTTACAGGAACGAGTGGCAATGCTGTGCCCGCTGTTCCGGCTGCAGATACCCATGTAGGTGGTGATGCACTGAGGTTGTTTGTTTTCCAAACATTCGTTACGTTAAAGGCAGATATAGTAACATAAGCCCTATTTGTATTTGTTGGGTCAATTACCGCTCTAGCTATACCGTTATTAGGAACTGTATTTGTCGGATCTAAATCAACCAATGTAGTTGCTACTGTTGTGGTTCAAAAAAGTCCACCATCGTTTCTACCAATAATTCGTACATTATCATTTTGCGGAGAAATACCAATTGCGCTAATGGCAGATGTAAATGTTTGACTTTCTGTAGTATGATTTACACCAAGATTAGCAGAACGGTATAGTCTATCTGCTCCGTAATATACAGTATTTGGTGTGCCAGGTCCCCGCTCCAGCGGCGCATAAAAATTAATGACAGATGTACAAGAAATTCCATTTGTTGTTGCACCAAGGCAACCTCTAAAAGACCAACTTCCTCCTGTTACACTCGAATATGCATAGCCCGTTTGGGTACTTGCATTAAAATAAGTATGGTACCTATTCACGTTAGTGGTATTTGCTGCGCTTTGGTCTATCACTGTGTAACCGCCATCACCGCCGTCTGCACGAACCCAGGTGCCTGCCGGATCTCTATATTCAGTTCCGTTGTCTTGTGTGCCGCCTATAGTATAATTTGGATCTGTAGGATGTACCGCTACACTCATAAATTGTGTTGCTCTAAAAGTCGTATTGTTTAAAGATGCCCAAGTAACTCCACTGTTAGTTGATTTATAAATACCGCCATCGGAACCAAAATAAACGGTGGTTGGCAAGGATGGTGCAACCGCAATTACATGCGAATCTGTATGGAGGTTGGCTTGACTTGCAGTAAATGTAGTACCTGCATCTAATGATCTGGCAAATGTAAAGCTACCAGTTCCGCCTATATAAACATTGTTCACGTTTGTAGGGTCTACAGCAATAGCAATGTTATAAAAGCATTGTGCATTACAAAATGTTGAAGCATTTACCTGAGAAAACGTTGCACCACCATCAGTTGATTTTAATATCCTCCCTGCGCCTGAGCCCGTTGTGGTATTCCCAACTGCAGCATAAAAAGTTGCATTAAGATCACCCGCAGGATGAATAGCAGCAAACTCTCCTGTTAAGTTACTGGTAGAAGTGCCGCTGGTAAATGCAAAACTTTGTGTCCAAGTTGGAGTAGCTGCCAATGCATTTGTTGAGCGCATAATTCCACCCGTAGCATTCAATACTAAATTGGCAATTAAAATATTAGGGTCATTGGGGTCAATTGCTATATCTCTCACACTACTGTTCAATGACACTGGAATACCAATTTGTGTAAAAGTAGGCGCAGCTGAAGTAGCATCGGTAGAACGATAAACACCCCTATTTGGAAGTGGGCTTAAAGATGCACTAAGAATTCCACCCACACCTGATGTGGAAGCCACAAAAATAATTGCTGGATTTGTTGGATGCACAATAATCTTACTTATCCCTCTTCCGTTAAATTGAGGGCCGCCCAATGGCCCCGTAATAGTTGGGCTGGCACTGCTTGCGTTATCTATACGATAAACACCAACACCAAAATAACTATCTGCAGAAAAGTTATGTTCGCCCGTGCCGACATAAATGGTTTCGGGCTGCGAAGGCGAAATGGCTACTGTCCCTATTGCTAAACTAAGGGCATTGTCTAGCAGGGGTGTCCAAGTTGTTCCTCCATCGGTAGTTCTGTAAAGCCCCCCTTGTGCTGTACCCACATAAACTAAATCTGGATTGGTAGGATGTACAGCAATTGAAATTGTTCGGCCAGAAACCGGAAGTTGCGAACCACTTACTACTTGGCCATTTGGTATTGGGTTTGGTCCAATTTCTGTCCACGCACCCAGCAAAGAAGTAGTTGTATTATTTCTATTGGCACTCACATTTTGTATTTGCTGTTCCATTAATTTGATAGCGTTTATTCTATCCAACGGATTAAATGGTTTCCCGACTTCCAAGCCTCGTTTTGCAGCAATGGCTTCAGCACGTCTTGTTAAAAACTCTTCTTTGGACATACCCCTGTTATTGAAGTCTGGCATGTCAGGATCTACAGCAGACTGGCCAAAACTTACTTGTGTGAATAGGAGACAAAACAAGAACATAAATTTCCTGAATTTGAATAACGCTGGATTTAATTTTTTCATTGTAAATTTTTTCACTAATTTATTGTAGTAGCTTGTTATAGCCTGTATTTCTAATAATTTTTGCTTACCATACTTGGTAACTAATTGGAGGAATCAATTTAAAAAAATCATTTTTCAAATAATCAACTCCGTTTAACTAAAATTAAACATTATAAAATTATTTATCAAATAAATTTATAATACAAAAGAAATTACTGTTACATCCCTTAAAACTATTTGTCCCTCAAAAAAATATAATATCGTTCCTTTAAAATTATTTGAATGAACCCATTAATATTCTATAATCAAAAAATAAAATTACAAAAATTGAAAAAGTTGAAAATACCACATTTTAGGGGTCGCAAAAAGAAAAAAATCATTTAAAGTCATTTTGCAATTTCAATTGCTATTAAATAAATGAAGGTGAAATTTTGTGCCTAAAAAAAATTTAAGTATAACTGAACACACGAAATTTTAGCGAAAAATAAAATTTCAACAATTATTTATTTACATGAAGGATGGTTGGCTTTAACATCTCCGATAAAATCAAACTTCTCATTAAAGGAATTATTCTTAGTATCTGAGAAAGCTAGCAAATCGTTTGACAAAAAAAAGTGGAAGTTAAGAAGGGAATATTTTAGTATTATATCTGATAATGAAAAAGATATCAGGAAACTTAGCTGCATCAGATTCTGGCAAGTTTTCTTTACACAAAGGAGGGCTACTCTGTTGAAAAATTATATAAGTACCCTCAACTAAAAAATTGAGGATACTTATATAAATCAAAAAATTTAGTCAATTTTTGGTGCTGCGGCAAGTATTTCGTCACTTACGCCACTTGCATATTTCTCAAAGTTTTTTACAAATTGTTTTGCAAGCGTTACAGCTTTTTCATCATAAGCATTTTTATCTGCCCATGTATTACGAGGGTTTAAAATTTCACCCGGAACATTCGGACATTCCTTCGGCATCATCATCCCAAAAACAGGATGGGCTTCATATGCTACATCATCTAATTTCCCCTCCAACGCCGCAGTTATCATTGCCCTTGTGTAGGAAAGTTTCATTCTACTTCCAACACCATAAGGACCGCCACTCCAGCCAGTGTTTATCATAAACACATTTACATTGGCATCGGTCATTTTTTTACCAAGCATTTCGGCATATTTTCCCGGATGAAGTGGTAAAAACGGTGCACCAAAACACGCACTAAAAGTGGCGGATGGTTCTTTTACACCTGCTTCTGTACCCGCTACTTTAGCAGTGTATCCACTAATAAATTGGTACATGGCTTGGCCAGCGGTAAGTTTACTTATTGGCGGAAAAATACCATAAGAATCGGCTGTTAAAAAGAATATATTTTTGGGCGTTTTACCGATAGATGGTTCCAATGCATTGCTTATAAAACTAAGCGGATAACTTATTCTCGTATTCTCTGTTATTTCTTTTCCAGCAAAATCAATTTTATTTGTACCAGGCAAGAAAGTTACATTTTCTACCAATGCACCTGGTCTTATAGCGTTGTAAATTTCGGGTTCATTCTTCGCACTTAAGTTTATCAATTTTGCATAGCAGCCTCCTTCAAAATTAAATACACTGTCTGGTGTCCATCCATGCTCATCATCACCTATTAGTTTACGATTAGGATCTGCACTTAAAGTTGTTTTACCTGTTCCGCTTAAACCAAAGAAAATAGCTGTATCGCCTGCTGCACCTACGTTTGCCGAGCAGTGCATGCTCAATACATTTTTTTGATGGGGCAAAATGAAATTGAGGATAGTAAAAATTCCTTTCTTTATTTCGCCTGTATAACCTGTACCACCAATTAATATTGTTTTCTTTG
>JANMGS010000074.1:0-1541 GCA_031374745.1 Ferruginibacter sp.
AGCTGATATAAAGGACTTTGTAAACATTAATTTTTCTGATGCCAAGGTTTTTGTAAGCAATGAATCTGATAGGTTTTTAAATGTAGTGTCCTTTTTATTTTCTACTAACAGACTTTGTTCAATGGTTTGCGCTATCATTGCTGTATCTACATTCTTTTTTGGGATGATTGTTGCCAATGCATCTACCCTTTTTTCATAACTAAAATCTACCTTGTCTGGAAAATAGGTTTTAGCAAATAACGCAATCACAATAATGGTTCCAAGTATAACTGCAGGAAAAATAAGTTTGCCATTTACATACGGCAAATTAAACTTACCGGGTATTTTTTCTTTACGAGGAATAAGCAATACACCGCCACACACGAGTACAAATGCAAACAGCGTTGCAATACTCGTAAAGTCCAATACAAAGGTTTTATCAGTAAATAGAATAGGAACACCTACTACCAATCCGGTAACAATTGTAGCAAAAGAAGGGGTTTTAAATTTTTCGTGTATTTTTTGAAATGCAGGGGGTAACAATCCATCCCTACTCATGCTCATCCATATACGTGGTTGTCCCATTTGAAAAACCAACAACACACTGGTCATGGCAACAACAGCCACTATCGATACCAGAAATTGCATCCAACCCACATTTAAGTTTTGTGATTCAAAAATAAATGCAAGTGGATCTCCCACCCCTTCAAAATTTCTGTAATTAACTGCACCAGATAGTACAAGCGTAAGTAGAATATAAATGACAGTACAAATTACCAACGAATAAATCATACTCCTTGGTAAATCTCTTTGTGGGTTCTTGCTTTCTTCGGCCATTACACTCACTGCATCAAAACCAATATAGGCGAAGAAAACACTTGCTACTGCCGCCATTACACCGCTAAATCCGTTGGGCATGAATGATTTTATATGGTTATCATTTTCGGGCAACCAATTACTGGTAAGTCCGTTTGATAATACCAACCAACCACCTACAGCTATAATTAAAAAAACCACTGCTAGTTTTAAAACAACCATGGCATTGCTAAAATTCCTGCTTTCTTTTACCCCTTTATAAACCAAATAAGTTATCAAAACATTTATAACCAAGGCTGGCAAATCAAGAATAATTCTGAGCGAACCAATGGTAGGAGAATTATTCCATGCAGATAAAATATCTGCTTTGGTAGTACCATCTGCAATTGCATGTTTGGCTTCCATATAACTTGTTGCCAAATAATCTGGAATATGCAAATTCATGTGAAAAGCTTCTCCTAATTTATCCAAAAAAGAAGTAAAATAATCGCTCCAAGAATAGGCCACATAAATATTACCGATAGAGTATTCCATGATAAGAGCCCAGCCAATTATCCAGGCAAAGAGTTCACCAAAGCTCGCATAAGCATAAGTATATGCACTACCTGCTACAGGTATGCGTCTTGCAAATTCGATGTAACAAAAGGCTGTAAAAGCACAGGCAACAGCTGTAATTATAAATAGAATAACTACACCAGGGCCACCATTAAAAACGGCAAAACCCAAACTACTAAAACTGCCAGCTC
>JANMGS010000077.1:0-10487 GCA_031374745.1 Ferruginibacter sp.
CAATTATCCATGCAAAGAGTTCGCCAAAGCTCGCATAGGCATAAGTATATGCGCTACCTGCTACAGGTATGCGACTTGCAAACTCGCTATAACAAAAGGCTGTAAAAGCACAGGCAACGGCTGTAATTATAAAAAGTACAACTACACCAGGGCCACCATTAAAAACGGCAAAACCCAAACTACTAAAACTACCAGCTCCTAATATAGCAGCTATTCCAAAAAAGGTAAGGTCCTTTACAGTCAATATTCTTTTCAGTCCACCACTTCCATGGCTATCATCTCCACCTTCTTCTAAAATATTTGAAATGCTTTTTCTTCTGAATAAAGAATTACTCATATAAGTTATGTTTTGTGGAAAGTAAAATAAGAAAAAAATTTGAATGTAAGCCTGCATTGTTTAATAATTAAACATTTTGTCAACTAATACCAATTAGACATTGAATCTATCTTAATAAAAACTGTCAGGTTGAGCTTGTCGAAACCGGGGCTATCAGGAAACAAACTTAGTTTATTTATCAAATCGCCTTCGACAAGCTCCGGCTGACAGTATTCGTTCAAAGTCTAATTGGTATAAACGAAGTCTGTAAGTTATAAAAAAAGAGCAGCACCGTTTATAGTGTTGCTCTTTGTTTTAGGGTAAAATAAAACAGTATGTTAGAATTTTATAGCATTCATCATTTTGTCGTACTCGGCTGCCTTTAAAGCGTTTCCTTTTACTTTATAAATATCTGCAAGGTAGCTTGCCGCTTGCCTAAAGTTTGCTTTTTGACTAGACTTTAATTCCGACAAAGATTGATAATATTTCACTGCATTCTCGGCATACACAATGGTTTCATCCATTTTTGCAAGGGCCAATGCATTTAAGTCCTTTTTCTTTTTTACATCTGCGGGCTTTGGGGGTTTGCTGTCTTTTATTAACAATGCTGCTTGGCTATAATCTGCTGCTACATTATATAAATGATTTGTCAAAAGCATATTTGCACTGTTGTTTGCATCTTTTTGTAATGCCGATTTTAGTACCGCTGTAAGTTTATCTCTTAAAACGGTATCTTTATTTGGTGCATCCCTGTCATAAATGCTATTGTACATTTCTACTGCGTAATTGTAGGTATTAGTAAAATTGCCTGGATCTTTGGTATAAAACTCTTCATACTTAGCAAACATTGCTTTTTTATCGCCATTATCTGAAAGAAAACCCAGTTCCAATTCGTTCCAATAACTATTTTGAGGAAAGGCAATTTTTGCTTTATTGAGTGCGTAAGAAAAATTTACAGCATCCTTTTTATTTTTATAATAAGAAGCAAGAAATTCATACACTTGCTCGTGGTCTTTACTGGTTGAACCTGCATCAATAATTCTTCTATAACCTATTATTCCGCTAGCAGTATCCAACGCATTGAGTGCTGCTGCCGCAGTATTTAAAACAAGGGCAGTATCCAATTTACTCAATTTAAGTTCTTCGTAAGTATAATTTTTGGAAAGAATAAAATTTTCTACCATTTCTGCTTTTGTAAAAGAATTAAACGAGCCAGCAAAATCTTTATTTCCAAATTGTGTAGCTCCTAAATCGTACAACCCTAAATAAAGATCTAGATAAGATTTGTAAAATTCCAACTTCATTCTCATGTCTTTTTTATCTAACTCTTGGTGCTTTTTAAAAGCTTCGAATGCAGTTAACTTATAATTGTATGCATCCATTGGTGCTATACCAGAGTCTCTTGAAAGTGAATTGTAAATTCTACCTTTATAATACCAACCGTCTGCATTGGAGGCATTTTTAGCTTCTCCCAAAAACTTATCTATGCCCGTTTTAGCAGCAGCATATTTCTGTTTATCCATGAGGTTATTAATATCATCCAAGGACTGGGCAAAAGAAGCCATTCCAACAGCTATAAAAAAGCTTAACATAAAAATTTTCTTCATCGTTTTTTCTTTATTTTAAGGGTTAAAGTTATCAGTTTTAGCTGAAAAGATACATTTTTGTATAAACATTTTCACAAATAATGCCAATAATGCACAATAACGAATATGCAATTTATTTTATACAAATTTTGTGATTCCTTCATAAAAGCTTTTAGCTGTAAACGTAGCCTATTTGTAAATAAAGAACGTATTACGATGCTATAACAATGTTAAACATTAATTTTACACTCCCTAATAATAAATTTGATAAGCAAGGAAACCATACAACAAATACAAAGCCGCATAGACATTGTGGACATTGTAGGCTCGTTCTTTAAGAAAACACGACGGGGTTCCAATTATTTGGGTTTATGCCCTTTTCACAACGAAAAAAGCCCGTCTTTTACTGTTTCAGGAGCCAAAGAGATTTATAAATGCTTTGGTTGTGGAAAAAGTGGCAATAGCATAGGTTTTTTGATGGAGCTAGAAAAGTACAGCTATGTGGAAGCACTACGCTGGCTAGCAAATAAATATAATATAGAAATTGAAGAAACAGAAGCTTCACCAGAAGCTAAATTGTACCAACAAGCTTCCGACAGTTTGTATGTGATAAACAATTTTGCCCAAAAGTTTTTTTCAGAAGCATTGTTTGAAACAGAAGAAGGACAAGATGTAGCCCTTAGTTATTTAAAAGAAAGAGGATTTAGAGAAGAAATCATAAAAAAATTCCAAATAGGATATGACCCTGCTGCGGGGGATAGCTTTGCAAAGGCCGCTGTAGTGGCACAATATAATTCCGAATTGCTGCAAAAGAGCGGACTTGTAGTAATGAGAGACTCAACGCTGAAGGATAATTACAGGGAAAGAATTATTTTCCCCATACACAATCAAAGCGGCAAAGTATTGGGATTTGGAGCCAGGCTTATTAAAAAAAATGACAAAGCGCCCAAATATATAAACACACCAGAAAATGAAATTTATGTAAAAAGTAAAATTTTATATGGCTCCTATTTTGCACGAATGGCCATAGATAAAGCAGATGAGTGTTTGCTAGTAGAGGGATATACAGATGTGGTAAGTTTGCACCAAGCTGGTATAGAAAATGTGGTGGCAAGTGGTGGTACATCGCTTACTCCAGATCAATTAAGATTGGTAAAAAAATACACCAACAACTTAACCATCATTTACGATGGTGATGGTGCTGGGGTAAAAGCGGCCGTGCGTGGTATGGATTTAGCTTTAGAGGAAGGATTGAACGTAAAACTCGTATTGATACCAGACAATGAGGATCCTGATAGTTATGTAAACAAAATAGGTGCTACCGCTTTTATTGAATTTATTCAAAATAATAAAAAGGATTTTGTAATATTTCAACTTGGGCTATCGCTTGCCGAAGCAGGAAATGATTCAACTAAAAAAGCGGCGATTGTAACCCGTATAGCAGAAACCATTTCTAAAATTACCAAAACGGAGCATTTTACTAAAAGGCAAGATTATGTGAAGCAAGTAGCAGAAATGCTTAAAATTGAAGAAGCTGGTTTAAATGATTTGGTAAACAAATTCATTAGAGAAAAAGTACAAAAAGAAGAAAATAGACAAGATCAAACAGAAACAAAATCTACAGAAGCAAACGAAACCGATGATAATGAAAATGTGGTTTCCTTGTTTAACAAAGATGAGTACCAAGAAAGGGCAATTGTAAGAAGTTTACTCGAATTTGGTATCAAAGAATGGGACGAAAATACATCCGTAGCTGAACACATTTTTAAGGAAATGGATGAAAATGATTTGGAGAGTATGGTAGAAAACAGGGATCTTATTACCATCATTCATTTATACAAAAATTGGTATAAAGAAGGTAAAAATCCTACCGACAAAGATTTTTTGTATTACAATGATGCTACCATAAATAATTTGGTTATAAATTTAATGGATAGCCAAACAGAAATAAGTGCCAATTGGAGTAGAATATTTGAAGGAAAAATTGCTACCAGGGAAGACCTTTTTAGGGAAGAAGTAATTTCTACACTTTCCTATTTTAAATTGCGAAAATTAAAAAAACTAATTGACGAGAATCAACGGGAGTTGGAAAAAGCTTCTACAAATGAAGATCAATATTTGTTTTTAAAAACGCATATTGCCTTAAAGTATGAGGAGCAACAAATAACCAAACAAATAGGCACGGTGATTTTTAAATAACATTTATTCTTAATTTTAGATATTGCTACAATTGGCAAACCATTTCTACTACTTTGTATATATCTAAAATTTTTTATGAAAATAAAAACACGGCTATTCTCTTTATTATTTTTTTTCTTATTGATAATAGGATGCAATGTTTTTTCACAAACAAGTACATTCGAACCTTTAGATACTTATAAAAACTTATCTCCTACCTATTTTAAATACCTCAAAAAAGGAAGCATTGCCCATTTCAATTCAACTATTGTAAATGATTTGCTTTCTAAAAATCCGGATAAAATAGATTTTATTTTTTACTTCGAAAATGAGGTATGGGATATTTCTCTAGAAAAATCAGCTATACTTTCCAGCGATTTTTATGTTACTACCGGAAAAAATCCAACTGATAAACTATACGACAATAGCACAGCCTTACATTATAAAGGTATTGTAAAAGGTAAGCCTACATCTTTTGCAGCTATGAGTATTTTAAATGATAAAATAGTAGCAGTAATATCGGACGAAAGAGGAAACATTAATATCGGAGCAATAAATACGCCTGAAGCTAGGCTAACAAACGAACACATTATTTACAGAGATGCTGATTTGCTGATTAAAAATGAATTTGAATGTAAGACCGAAAGCCTTTCAGCTTCAAATACAACCAATCCGATTCCCGTGTATGCCCCTGTTTCTCCTACTGCTACCACCATAAATGCTGAGCCCATTGATATTTATTTTGAAGCAGATTATGCTACTTTTTTAAACAACGGTTCCAATGTAACCAATGTGGTTAATTATGTAACTGCTCTTTTTAATGTGGTACATACTTTATATGAAAATGATAGCATCAATACTAAAATAAGCAGTATAATGGTTTGGAATATTGTAGATCCTTATAACAGTTTAACAAGCTCCTCTGCTGTTTTAAATGCATTTGCCAGCAATATGTCCAATGGATTTCCAGGGGACTTGGCTCATTTTTTATCGCAAAGAGCGTTGGGAGGTGGTGTTGCTAATCTAAATGTATTGTGTGATAACGACTATAGAAAAACCGCAGTAAGCGGAAATCTTTCAAACAGTTTTAATCCTTTCCCAATTTATTCCTGGTCCAGTATGGTAATTACACACGAGCTAGGTCATAATTTAGGCTCGCCACATACCCAATCCTGCTCTTGGCCAGGCGGGGTGGCATTGGATAACTGCTACCCAACAGAGGGAGCATGTCCCCAAGGCCCTGCACCAACAAATGGTGGAACGATTATGAGTTATTGTCATCTTACCAGTTATGGAACAAATTTATCCAATGGATTTGGGCCATTGCCAGGTCAAAAAATTAGATCCTTTGTAAGGAATAATCCATGTATCAATCCGGGCGTATATTTTGAAACAACTTTCCAAAATGTACTTGAAGAAAGTGCAAATGTAGAAAATGGATGCTTGGATTATAAGCTAATAACAACAAAATTAAAAATTCCCTACGGGCCATCTGCGCCAGCAAACATTACCTTGCTACCTATAGGCAGCAATGGATTGGTATTGGGTACAAACAATGACATTGAAATTAGTCCCATGAATTTCACTTTAAGTTCAAGCAACTTATCACAAACAATTAGTTTTAAAATTTACAACGATGCCCTTATCGAAAATATAGAAACAGTTTCTTTAAACTTTGATATTAATGCAAATGGAGGAAATGCTGAAAAAAGAAATATCAACAATGTAAATATTATTAATATTACCAGCGATGATCATAGACCTGACTCAACTACAAATCAGTTCTTATTTGTAGAAGATTTTAATAACATAGCAACTGGATTGGGAAGTTGGACACAAACAGTAAATTATGGCATACTCTCCCCAAACAGATGGATCATACGAAATAGCGGAGATGCAGATTTTCCAACCAATGCAGCTTATATTTCTAATAACGGTGTAAACAATGCGTATGCAGGATCATCCGTAAATGATAGTACTATCGTACGATTGGAATCGCCAACAATAAATGCAAACAGTTTCTCTAATCTTAAACTTACGTACTTATATAAAAGCAAGGGTGAATTTAGCAGTCTTCCTAATGGTGGCCAAGGCGGCAATGCTGTTTTAGATTATGGGAAACTTTATTACTCCATAAACAATGGCATTTCATGGATACTTTTAAAAGACAATATTTTTGACAGGAACTTTAAGAGTACAGAAAATATTTCAATTCCACCAGATGCTGACAATGCAAATTCTCTAAAAATTGCTTTTGAATGGAGAAATAATTCATCGATTGTAAACAACCCACCATTCATTATTGATAGCATTGTAATAAAAGGAACCTCCACTTCTCCCATACAAACAGCTACGCATATAGGAAACATCGACGAAGAATACCTTGGACCAAATCAAACAATTCATTTTTACAACCCCATAACAAAAAATGTAATGGCAACGATCGAAAACCTGAGTGCATTCGATTTTGGGTGTACAAAAGTAGAACTGGTAAGAACAGGTGTGGGAGCTACGCAGGCATGGGGTAATTATAATGATCAAAAAATTTCTGATAAAGTTTTTAAAATCACTGCTGCCAATGTAAATACAGCTGCTCCTTATAATCTTAAATTATATTATACTAATGATGAGATAAATGGATTGCTCGCTGCAACCGGAAATTCGATTGCAGATTTAAAAATTGTAAAAACAAATGGCGATTTAACAGTCGTTCCACCAACTACAACTGCTATTTTTTCTTCTATAAATAATAAAACCAATTACGGAATTGCACCTCATTCTATTTTGGAAGCTAACTTTACTGGATTTTCTACTTTTGCTGTAATGAAACCTTTTGTATTACCCGAATGCCCCAATAACAACATTTCGTATGCCGCTTCTATTACAGGTACAAATTACCAATGGCAAGTAGACAGCGGACTTGGATATTCAAATCTAAACAATGCTGGGATATATGCTGATGTAACTACCAATTTATTACAACTAAATTCACCCCCTACTTCTAATTATGGCAATAAATATAGGTGTTTAATTAATACGCCTTTGGGTTTGGTTTATTCACCTGAGTATATTTTAAAGTTTGGTCTTACTTGGCTTGGCACTAACAGCAAAGCTTGGGAAAATACACTTAATTGGAATTGTGGCTCATTGCCAGATTCTAAGACCGATGTGTACATTAATGGAGGAACTATTTTTACGCCTGAATTGAGTACAAATGCTACAATAAGGAGTATAAGATTATCCAGTAGTACAGATTTACTTATAAGATCTGGATCAACATTAACTATTACAAATTAAAATATCAAAACTGAATGGGTATTTCAAAAACCCCTTCCGAAATAATTAAAATGCCTATTATAAATTTAGCTAGTCCGTTTAATGCCAAAAGATGTCTGCGCTAAAGGCAACTGTCAGAGAATTTAATTCCAATGTGATTTTTAAAATATGCCAATGTCTTAAAAATCTTTTCCCGACACGGTGTCGGGAGTAAATGCCGATGGTATGAAACAAATAGCCCAATGAGGCTTTGCCGTTATTGGGCTGTATAGTTTGTCCAATCGGTATAAATTAAAAAAATATTTCAATTTAAAATACAAGGGAGTAAAAAAATGCCCCAATAAAATCAGGGCATTCACTTTTTATTTTCTAATTGGTTTATAATATCCCAAGGCTTCAGGCATAAAACCTTCTATTCTTGCTATACGGTTTTCATCAGACGGGTGTGTAGATAAAAACTCTGGGGGCTTTTGACCTCCACCCGCTGCACTTGCCGCAGCCATTCTGTTCCAAAAAGGGATTGCCTCTTGTGGGTTGTAACCAGCCATTGCACAAAACAACAATCCAAAATGGTCTGATTCGTATTCTTGGTTTCTAGACTTTGGTAAAATAACCAATCCTTGTGCCCCTACGCCAAATACAGAATTGAAAATCTGATTTGCTTTGGGTTTATTTGATGTCAATGCATCACCCAAAGTACCAAGGCCTTGGGCCAGCAATTCTTGACTCATCCGCTCATTGCCATGATTGGCAACAGCATGTGTTATTTCATGACCAAGTACTACCGCTAATGCTGCTTCATTTTGTGTGATAGGTAATAATCCAGAATAAACCACCACTTTACCACCTGGCATGCACCAAGCATTTACTTGTTTATCATTTACAAGGTTAAATTCCCATTGGTATCCATTCAAGATATCTCCTTTACCTTGGTCTGTATAGTATTTAGTAATAGCATTGGCAATACGGGTGCCTACCCTTTTTACCATTTCTGCGTCTCTATTTCCAGTAGCATTTACCACTTTTGCTTGAGATAAAAAACTTTGGTATTGGGTAATTGCTTGTGCCTGTAATTCACTTTCAGGAATAAGGCTTAATTGTTTTCTTCCAGTAACTGCATTGGTGGTACATGCAGCAAATATGGCTATTGCAGATGCGAATAGTATTACTCTTTTCATAACGTGAGGTTTAATGTAGATAACACATAAACAATTGCCGTACCAAACATTCTTAAAATTATGTGTATTTTATTTATGGCGATTTTTTCGCTTGTCCCTGTGCTTGAGAATTGGAACCCTACTTTCTACACCACGCAATAATTTTCCTATATTTTTTTGGTGGGTTATTATTATTAAAATGGCTACTAATAAAGCAAATATTCTGTACAACACTTCATGCTCATTCCAAATCCACAAGACAGAAATGGGCAACATTACACCTGCAAGAATTGAACTCAACGAGACAAATCGTGTAAGATAAAGTACCAGCAAAAATACACCCACACAAGCTATTGCAACAACTGGTTGGATGGCTAGAATCATACCAAATAATGTTGCTACACCTTTGCCACCTTTAAAACTAGCCCATATAGGAAACACATGCCCAATAACGGCTGAGAGCCCAAGACCAATCATAAAATTCGTTCTTTCTAGGCTATTTACATTGTGTAAATAATAAGGCATGAAATAAAAAAGACCTACTGCAATCATTCCTTTTAGAATATCGCAAATCATAACCATCGTACCATATTTTTTACCCAATACCCTAAATGTATTTGTAGCGCCCATGTTACCACTTCCATAATCCCTTATATCTATTCCAAAATATTTTATGCTAATGATGAGTGCAGTGGGAATTGAACCAATTAGATAAGCGAAAATTATAAGCAATAGTTCTTTCATTTATAATTATGGGGTTTAATTACAGAACACAAATATAAACAAATTGTTACTTTTTTATGGTTAAAGTATGCACATTTTAAACCACTGCCAATATGGCTAGCCAGTTTTCTCGCTTACATAACTTAATTATTTTCATATCATTTTTCTCAAGCATATTTGTAAATTGGGTTTCATTGTGCAACATAATACCACTAAACAATATTTTTGTGCCCCCATTTGAAGCTTTCTTTATGTTGTCAATATTACCTGCAATAATATTCAAATTTATATTGGCTAAAATTATATCAGCTATATTTCCAGAGGGAATGGTTTCGGCCTTAAATAGGTTTATGGCCTCACAATTATTTACATCAATATTTTCTTTTGCATTGTTAATACTCCAATCATCACAATCAATTGCCAGTATAGATGTTGCTCCCAATTTTTCTGCTAGAATGGCCAATACCCCGGTTCCTGTACCAAAATCAATAACAGATTTACCTTTAAAATCTAATTCGCCCATTTGCTCTACCATTAAATAAGTAGTGGCATGATGCCCCGTACCAAAACTCATTTTGGGAGTAACTTCAATGTCGTATTCAAAGGCCGTGTCAGGCTCATGAAAGCTTGCCCTTATATAAACAAATGGTTTAGATGAATGTTGAGCAAAGACCTTTACCGGTTCAAAATCAGCTTCCCATTTTTCATTCCAATTTTGTTCTTTAATAATTGATTTAGAATACTTAAATGTATTTATATCGATTATTGAATTAAATAACAATTCATCAAATTGTGCAAGAGGGGTAAATGCTTTAAGCGAATCCTTTTCCTCTTCAAAGCCATCAAACCCAATGTTACTGAGCAAAGCTATTAAGATTTCAGTTTGGTCATCGTTAATGTCAGTGAAGATAATTTGTACGTATTCATTGTTGTTCATATCTTAATTTATTCTTAAATGATGCAGCAGTCTGTAAATATTAATTGCCTATACTTTTTTAACACTTAAAATTATTTATTATGCGTAGCCTTTATTTAATCGCTTGTTCGTTTGGTTTATTACTATTTAGCTGCAATAAAACAAACAATGCCAACATAGCCCCATTACCAGCAACAGCAGTTATCGATTTAGGTTACGGTTGTAATACAAATGTAATACAACAAGCTATCACAAATAAAACAGGCAGGGCATTTTATCTTCAAGCCCAAAATGGATGGTGTATTGGCTCTCAAAACAACGCCGTAAAAAAGGCG
>JANMGS010000079.1:0-3403 GCA_031374745.1 Ferruginibacter sp.
TTGTTTGGTGTTTTTTTAATTCGAGGATTATTATTTATTTGGAAGATTTGAATTTTGAAAGATTAGTATTAACGTCCGAAAGTGCAGGAAAGTTTAAAATATATGGACTCCAAAACAACAAACAAATAACACCAAACAACAAACCACAAACAGTTCTACACAAACTCCAAACAAATTTAAAAGAATGAAGATTGATATCCACACCCACATAATGCCCGATAAAATGCCCAACTGGGTGCAAAAATTTGGCTATGGAGAATTTATACATTTAGAACATCGCAATTGTAAAGCATGTATGATGAAGGGCGATAAGCTTTTTAGAGAAGTAGAAGACAATTGTTTTGATGCCAGTGTACGCATGAAAGAAATGGATGATACAGGGGTAAACGTACAAGTATTATCAACCATTCCAGTTTTGTTTAATTATTGGGCAAAGGCAGAAGATGGGTTGGAAACAAGTCGTTTTTTTAATGATCATATTGCAGATACTGTTTCTAAAAACAGCAAAAGGTTTGTAGGAGTTGGTACCGTGCCTTTACAAGATGTAGATTTCGCTATTAAAGAAATGGAGCGTTGCATAGAAGAATTGAAAATGCCTGGCTTGCAAATTGGGAGTAATATTAATGGTAAAAATTTAGACGACAAATCATTTTTCCCATTTTATAAACGTGCTGAAGAATTGGGTTGCGCTTTATTTATTCATCCATGGGAAATGATGGGAGAAACACAAATGCAAAAGTATTGGTTGCCTTGGTTGGTAGGTATGCCGGCTGAAACGAGTAGGGCTATTTGTTCCATGATTTTTGGTGGAGTATTACAAGCTTTTCCTACACTGCGTATTGCATTTGCGCATGGAGGCGGTAGCTTTCCATTAACGATTGGTAGAATAGAACATGGTTACAATGTACGCCCCGACTTGGTTGCAATAGACAATGCCATAAACCCACGAGATTATATTGGTAAATTTTGGATAGATAGTTTAGTGCACGATACGAAAGCTATGCAATTTATTATTGATGTAATGGGCGAAGATAAAATTTGCTTAGGCAGTGATTATCCTTTTCCATTGGGGGAAGATCATCCTGGAAAAATGATTGAAGAAATGAATTTTAAAAAAGAATTAAAAGAAAAATTATTGTTTAAAAATGCACAGGCTTGGTTGGGGATGTAGGGAATATTATTCATTAAACAAATTCGGATAATCACTTATTATTCCATCAACTCCCAAAGCTTTCAATTCTGTCATTTTATTTTTATCATTTACCGTCCAAGGAATAATTTGTATTTTTCTTTCATGGCATTCATTAACAAGATTAGGATTTACCAGCGTTTGCTCGGGGCTATAAATGGTAGGATAAAACCCAAGGTCATTTAATTGCTTCCGAAAACTATTTTTATCAGTCGCTTCTATAAGCAATGCCGTTTTTATTGTTGGATATTGTTTATGCAAATATTGCAAGGTTCGTCTATCAAATGATTGAATGATTACGAAATCTTCCATTTGATTTTCTTTGATAACTTTTATCAACAGCTCTACAAACTCAGCTGGTGCAGGATGGTAGATATTATCTGTAGCCGGTAGGGTTTTTGTTTCAATATTAAAAAATGGGTAAGGCCTTCTCCTCGTCATCATTTCTTGCTTTATGGTTGCAAACAGATCTGCCAACAATGGTTTTACCGCTTTCATTTTTTGTTGTTGTGCAAAGCGTGGGTGAGGTTTCATGCCTACATCGTATTTAATGATATCGCTGTAATTCATCAAATACATATTGTAATTTTTCTCGTCTTTTTCTTCAATGAAACTACCATCGGGTTTGGTGGTTATTTCGTGGTTAAAAAATGGCTCATGGCTAAGGAAAACTTTTTTGTCCTTACTAATGCTAATGTCCATTTCTAAAGTAGTAACACCCAAGCCTAAAGCATTTACCATGGCAGGTATCGTATTTTCAGGCATTAAGCCTCGGCAACCACGGTGACCTTGTTTGTCGAATACCTCCGTAATTCTCGAAGAGGGCTTTTGAACTTCGTTATTATTTGTACTCATTTTTTTGTTTGAAGAACAAGAAAATAAAAATGTAAGTGATAGGAATGAAATATACTTTTTCATTGTTCAAATGTAAGCGATAAAAAATATTTATTTAATTTCTTAAAGGACTAGTTTTACCTTCTTGAAAAGATATGGAAACTTTTATTTGGTTTTGAATCGCACATTGAGTCTATCAATGCAAAGGCCTTGTCACTAGTTAAGTTCTCAATAATGATTTCTTTTGTATCATCGACATGTCTTTTTTCAATTCCCCATATTGGAAGTTCTCCTGCATGAAAAGATTCTAAATAGCAGTCTAAAAGACTATCAAACCAACCTGAATCCATTCCAAAATATCTTACTGAGCTAAAAACTAAACCCCATGGTGTTTCAGGACCAAACCCTTCTTTACAATATATAATTGAAGTATCAGTTAAAATATCAGTTGCAATTACCCAACAAATAAAAGATTCATTTGTTGTGCTATAATCCCATTTGCGTATGTGAGAAGTTGGCTCAACTAAAACTTTTTCAATACCTCCTCTTACGATCGGGTCAGTAATTTTATCAAGTTCCTTTTGAATTAGCTGTTTTATTAAAATTTCATCATTCATACAGCATGCAGACTTAGCGTTTTTTTTAATTCACTAATTTTTGAAGAAAATTTAAATTTATTTGATTTTTCTTCAAGCTTTGCTTTTTTGGCATTTCTTAGAATTTCATTTCTCTTTTTTAAAACTTGATTATTTTTATTCATTTCTTTTTTCTTTATAAAATTATTTTTCGTTTCAATCTATTGCATAATAAAAGCCCAATAAAGATTCACCGCTTAGCCTAGCCCTGATAGAAACGAAAATGGGTAAGGAACGAACCCATTGTAGTGGATAGCGGGAAACAAATGTTCATTTATTGCTGCTGCTCATGCTCCAAGCCCCATCTATTTTTCCGCCCAAGCCGGAGAAGGAAATCTCGAAGAACTTAGCGGAGACATTCTCGAATTATGTAAACCCAATTCTACTTTTCTCTCTCCCCTTCGGGGAGAGGATAGGAGAGGGGCTCTTATTCCATAATCTTCTGTATCTCCGTCGCCGGCATATTCGCATTCCTCATAGCTATTCCCCTCACAGCTACTCCAGCAAAATCTTCAAATGCTTTTTTGCTAATGGCTTCATCGCCAAGCATGGCCGGTACACCTATGTCGCCGCCCTCCCGTATACTTTGCACAATGGGTATTTGCCCAAGGAAAGGAATATCAAATTCATCTGCCAAGTGCTTGCCACCATCTTTGCCAAAAAGGTAGTATTTGCGCACAGCATCCTGCGGATTTTCGGGTAACTCTGCCGGTGTAAAGTATGCCATGTTTTCTACCAATCCAAT
>JANMGS010000096.1:0-2659 GCA_031374745.1 Ferruginibacter sp.
TCCAACATTCTCGTATAACTCCAAGAAATTACCCGATTTGCTTTTATATAACTGGTCTTCAGCAACCGTTTCTTGATTGTGAATGCTTATTATTTGATTATGCGATAGTTCATTAATGAGTTTAAATAATGCTACAGAAACGGAATATGGAGCGTGGGGAATAACAGCTCCCCTAAATTTCCCCGCAAGGGGAGCTTTGCAGTATGTATTATTTGTAGTTTCTAGTTCTTTACTGAATGCTTTTAAAATTTCTTTACCAGCATCAAAGCGCTTTTGGGCGCTGCCATCTACAAAACCGCTCACTTCTATAAAATTATGCCAATGAAGTTTGCTTTGCTTTTTTATAGCAATAGAATCTGTTGTGTTGCATATATCACCAACTGCTACTGTGCCACTATTGTATAACTCTTCTGTGGCTTGCAACATGGCATCCATTTTTTCTGCTTCGCTGGCGGCTCTTAGGCTCATTACTTGCTGCACAAAATCTACCAAACCCGAATTTGTTGGTATTTTGCCTTTTAAATGGCTCAATTCTATATGGCAATGGGCATTTATGAAACCTGGCGATATGATTCCATCCAATACCTGCACCTCTTCTCCAGCATCATTTTCAGAAATAATAGCTTCAATGGTACCATCTGCATGGGTTACTAGAACTTTTTCTTCTCCTAAAAATTCGTTTCCAGAAAAGATATTACTGCCTTTTATTTTTCTATATGCCATCATAAATTGATAAAACGTAAATTTGCGCCGCTTACCTATTGCACAATTAAAGTTGAACAAAGGTATGCCAAGCCCCCTAAATCCCCCACAGTGGGACTTTGGTCTCGGATACTTTAAAGATTCTGTTATTTGTTTGCGATATTTGGATGTTTATTAAGATGAAAAGATATACTTATTTAGTTAGTGTGGCTCAAGTATTGATACAGGTGCCACTATGATGACAGTAACTGTGCTTTTGTTTGCACAAAAAGATGATTTTGTTTATTAGTTAAATTAAAAAAAAGTGAAAGTATTTAGTACATAGCTGAATACTGAATGCCGAATACTATATTATGTTAGAAAAATTAAATGCCATAAAGGCGAAATTCGACGATTTGAGTGTAGCGCTTACCAACCCGGAGGTTGTGAGCGACAACAAGCGTTTTATTACCCTAAGTAAGGAGTATCGCAGTTTGGAGAAAATTGTAAAAGCAAGAACCCTGTATATAGAAACCCTCGACAATATTGAATTTAATAAAGAAGTGCTTGGTGGAGATGATGCAGAAATGCGTGAAATGGCAAAATTGGAATTACCAATACTTGAAAAGCTTAAAGAAACACAAGAAAAAGAGCTGCGTAATATGTTAATACCCAAGGATCCATTTGATGAAAAAAATGCCATTCTAGAAATTCGTGCTGGTACAGGTGGTGACGAAGCATCTCTGTTTAGTGGAGATTTGTTGCGCATGTATCTAAAATATTTTGAAAAACAAGGATGGAAAGCCACATTATTGAGCGAAAGCGAAGGCACAGTAGGTGGTTATAAAGAAGTGCAAGTAGAAGTTACTGGCGATGATGTGTATGGTTTATTGAAATTTGAAAGTGGCGTTCATCGAGTGCAACGTGTACCTGATACCGAAGCCAGTGGGCGTGTGCATACCAGTGCTGTATCAGTGGCTGTTATGCCAGAAGCCGAAGAAGTAGATGTGGAATTGAAAGAGTCGGATGTGAAAATGGAAACTGCCAGAAGTGGTGGTGCTGGAGGACAAAACGTGAACAAAGTAGAAACAAAAGTATTTCTTACACACAAGCCAACTGGAATTGTGGTTATGTGCCAAACCGACCGCTCCCAGCTAGGCAATAGGCTTAAAGCTATGGAGATGCTGCGCACAAGATTGTATGAAGATGAAGTAAAAAAAGTAGAAGAAGCCACCGCACATTTGCGCAAAAGCTTGGTTAGTACTGGAGATAGAAGTGCTAAGATAAGAACCTATAATTTTCCTCAAGGCCGTGTAACAGATCATCGCATTGGGATGACAGTTTATAATCTTGATGCCGTACTAAATGGCGAAGTAGGAGAATTTATAGAAGCACTCCAGTTTGCAGAAAATGCTGAGAAACTTACTAGTCAGCAATAAATCAATTGTTTAAATAAATAAGCCGCAAAAAAGCGGCTTTTTTTATCGCCTTTCGTAAATAATTAACATGCATTCATTTTTTTTGGCACCGAATTTGCAACTTCATTGTTACAACAACGAAAAATTCAAATTTCTCATAAGCAGTTAGTTTTGGTAAACAGCCCCCGTTTCTACGGGGGTTTCTTTTTATAACTACTTATAAAAAAATTCGCTAAATACTTCCCTCACAAATACTTTATACACTTTATAGAAAAAGATTAATCAACTTTACAACAAGTAATAAAAAAGATGAGCAATTCGAATCAGATTTTTCAGACAAACAGTGCAGTTAGATGGATAAGTGTAAAGTGGACCTCAAGGGTAATACTTTTTGTAATTCTATTTTTGATCACAGTGCTAGTAATTGCAGTCATTAGGGCTTCATCGCCCAATCTACCCGATATAGAAACCAAAAGTAGGCTTTTTGAAAATGAGGTAAATCCACTTCATAAATTTGTTCCAGCATCACAAAAAAATAAATACAAAGGTGGATTTAAATC
>JANMGS010000119.1:0-1643 GCA_031374745.1 Ferruginibacter sp.
AGCGAATACCAAATGAATTTGCACCCATCGTAGAAAAACTACTCGTAAGCCCATTGCTTGCTGCTTTTATAGCCGTAATAATAAGTATAAGTGCAAAAATACCCAATGCCATAATAATGATGGTGATGGCAGTACGAAGCTTATTGCCTTTTACGTTTTTCCAAGAAAGTGCTAGAGAATCTCTATATGTCATTTAAAAATTTATATGTCTAAAGGTAGCATGATGCTTTAGAAAATAAAAAGAAGATTTTATAAACGGCAAAGAAAGCTTATAAAATAGGTAACAATTGGCTTTACCCATTATAAAAATTCTACATTCTTTTTCTAATAACTTTTAATGAAAACTTTGAAAATGTATACTTATTTTTATGCTATGAGAAAAATACATAAAAAATCGATTTTTATTGCGTGCTTACTTTTAGCAATTTCAATTTGCCAAAGTAGTTCTGCTCAAACAAGCTACTCTAAATTTATTGATCCTGCAAATATGGATAGAACGGTAAAACCGGGAGATGATTTTTATAAGTTTGCCAGTGGCGAATGGATTAAAAATAACCCCGTACCTGCAAAAGAAACACGTTGGGGAAGTTTTAACCAATTGAGGGATTTCAATATTAATGCAGTAAAAAAAGTACTGGAAAAAGCTGTTTCTGATAAAAATGCTCCCAACGGTTCTATTTCCAAAAGGGTAGCTGATTTTTATACAGCAGGAATGGACTCTGTAACTATTGATAAAAGAGGATATACTCCTATAAAACAACAATTATTAGATATAGAGGCTATAAAAGATATGCAAGGTTTACAAAAACAAATTGCACGTTTAAGAGTATCAGGGTCAGTAGCAGCATTGTATGGTTTTTTTGTAGGGCAAGATAGAAAGAATATAGAGGTAATGATTCCACAATTTGGCCAAGGAGGTACAACATTACCAGATAGAGATTACTATTTGAAACAAGAAGGGCGTAACCCAGAAATACAGACAGCCTATAAAAACTATATTGTTACGCTATTTAAACTTACTGGAGTAGATGCAGAAATGGCAACTATGAATGCTCAAACTATTTATCAAATAGAAAAGCTACTTGCTAGTGCACAAATGAGTAGGGTGGAAATGAGGGATGCCTATAAAACCTACAACAAATTTGAAGTAGGTGATTTTAGTAAGATGACTCCTGGTCTTAATTGGAAAAATATTCTTACAGATCTTAAAGTAAAAAAAGAAGATTCCATACTGGTAAATAACCCATCATTTTTTAAAGAAATGGCAGCTATGTTGAAATCGATTCCTTTAAAAGATTGGAAAATTTATTTGCAATGGAATATCATAAAATCTGCAGCACCTTATTTGAGTAAATCTTTTGTAGATGCTAATTTTTCGTTTAACCAAATTCTCACTGGGCAAAAAATTCAAAAGCCATTATGGGAAAGAATGTCTACGCTTACAGACGGATCCATTGGGGAATTATTGGGACAACTTTACGTTAAAGAATATTTTAAGCCTGAAGCAAAAGCAAGGATGAAAGAACTGGTAGCAAATCTCAGAAAGGCATTTGCCGTTCGCATAAAAAACCTAGATTGGATGAGCCCTGCTACCAAAGAAAAAGCATTGGCTAAACTAGCTGCCTTTAGACCAAAAATTGGTT
>JANMGS010000657.1:0-3706 GCA_031374745.1 Ferruginibacter sp.
AAGCGTGGATACATAGAACCAAATTTTGTAGCCAAGGAAAACTTCAGAGCCATCGTTACAAATCCGCTTTCATGGACATCCGATACGAGCTATTGTTCATCTAAAAGTAATGCTGGCGGCGTATTATTGAATTTCAATAAAGTTGTACCACGAGCAGTAAGTGCAAATATTCACAACAATGTTTTGTGGACATCGAAACCAAATGTTTTTGGTAAATTCCTTTATACTAAAAAGAATTACCATATTGGGGATATCAATCTTTTTTATATGAATATCAGACAAAATGTAAAAACAAGGATTGGGGCATATTGGAAAAGAGAATAGCCAATTAATTTTTTAGCATTTGACCGGTCATCCCACTCTATGGCGTAACGCTTTTGTGTATATGTGTATGCATGCCAGCTGAGCCTCAGCACCTGTCCCGTACATTTTTGTGGGAGCCCTTCTGCAGTAAATCATTTTTCGCCAAAGCAGCTCTGCGGTCAGCATTAAAAAAAGCGAATAATACCATACCATCATACAAACACTAATATCATCGAGGTACTGTTTTATTGTTCTTCATTTACAATAAATCCTCTAATAGCGTCTATTTTAAATGGCTAGAATTTATTTAGTAAGACCAATATAATTTGACATTAAGCGTATTTTGTTATTTTCTGGCTATTTTAAGCCTACTGTGTAGATAATTTAAAATAATAACATTATAAAAATTATTTATATCGAATTTATTTTATACTTTTAATGTGTAATCAAAGGACCCTCTGATTTCTCCTTTTCTCCAGCCTCGCATTATTAATATTTAATACTATAGGTATGCAACAGCAAACTTTGACAGCTTTACTAGCTTCCATTACTGGTAACCTTATTACTTCATCTATTGAGGAAGAGCAACAATTAGATAGCCTTCAAGAACAACTTGCACAAACACTGCAACATCAAGATATTGAAAGTGCCCGGAATCAAAAATTTTCTTTTGAATCTTCGGATTTTTTCTTTTCTCAAAATATTAAGGGAAACGGGTTAGAAAAAATTGAGGAGAAGGTAAAAATGGTATTGGAAAATAAATTCACAAATGATTTAAAAGTTTTTGTGAGGGATACCCCCATACGTTCTTCTCAGGTTGCTGGAAGTGTTCCGCCCTGGGCAGGCGGTGCAAGGGTTTTAAATACCATTGGCCCTTTTTTTAGCAGAGATGGAAGGCCAAGATGGTTTGATTTTTTTAAAGTTGAAAAATTAGTAGCAATATATTTTGAGGGGCATACAGAACCTGCCATTCTTTTTAAAGCACTATTTAGTGTGAAAAGAATTATCGGACCAATATTGCCCCCAGAAATTAGGAATCAGTATAATCTAGCGCCAGGAAGTGTGTGGATAAACGCAAAACTCCTTACTAATACTGCAGCTTCCAATCGTTATGCTGGTATACGTGTAAAAGGGGGTAAAATTATTTTAAGTCAAATGCCAAAATTGGTAATTAACCGCCTATCCATTGCTCCCAATACCAATGTACAAGTCTCGTTGACAATGGAACAACCATTGCCAGATGTTACCACTGCCATTGACAATAATGGTGCAGATGCTAGGGCACTAAAAATGAAACTTCCTACAAATTGGAATTTTTCGTTTACTGCCACAACGCACAATACTTCTGCGTTGGATAGTATGCAATGGACAATTTATGGAATGGAAGGAAGAAGTGACTGGTCTGGCAACCAAGAAAATTTATTTGATGGTACAACAAATCGCCTACTTATACCATATAAAAATATAGCATCCACTTTTACTATAAAACAATGCTTGTCACCATTTCAAATATTATCTGGCGAAGCCGAAATAACAAACACATGGTGGGGCATACCGACGGCTGTAATTGATACGAATCTTACAGTGGAAGCCGATGGAAATGGGGCAATATTAATGTTATTTGGTAAAGGGCTTAGTTGCTTGCGTAAGTCTCTTCAAGGGTCAGATACATTTTTACCCAACCCCTTGTTGATAGCCGAGCCAGGGCGTATTGGAATTACTGATTTAAAGAGCGATGCATTGGGTAGTATGCAGAGAATTAATTTATGGAAAGATGAAATAAATACACATGGTACTGCTGTAGAATTTACTTTTCTAAAACAAGCTATTTTTATTTACAATACGCTCAGTAAAGGCGATGAAGTGGTCTTTACCACTTGCGATGCAGATGTGCAAACAGACAGGCCTATAAAAGTAAACGGGGAAGCATTAAGTGTACATACAAAAAAGAGTGTGGCATTATTTGCTTCGAATGCTAAGAATAAGATTGCCATGTTGTATGACGATAATATTATTTTTGATAATACCAATCCGCTTTCGCTTACTGGTGCAGCACCGGGGCTAAAACCTATTGCACTTGCTTTGGAAAATGCGCTTTTTACAACCACGCCAGTGAACGGTTGCCTATTGGTAGCATACTGCACAGACGATTGGAACAAGGCAATATTTACAAAATTGTTTTTGACACTTGGGCTTTATGCATACTTACCTACCCTGCCCGATCCCTATGCTGCCAACATAAATTTACTCAAACGACAATACGAACAAACCACCGGCGCCGAAAGTGTACCAAACAAAAGTATTTGGCTATGGTTGGTATGCCGTATCCGTAGCAAACCTAGCGTAGATCCTCTAGCCATAGAAAAAGGCTATGATGCAGTAAAAACATCTTTCCACTTTGGTAATTTACCTTTTGATGATGAGGAAAACGCAGCTGACATGGCAGCTGCAAACAAAGCCGTTGTAAACAATACTACTTTGCGTTCAAAAGTAGGTGCTCAAATGCTCAATGCTCAAAACATAAGAGCCGCAATGTTTAATGTACCAGAGGGTGAATCGGGTGGTGAAGAAATAAAATCAATGATGATGATGTCGTCTGCCGTAGCAAATGATGTAAATTTTGAAAAACTTTGGGATGATAAATTTGGAAATAAACTCACGGATGCTTTTGCTTTATTAGATGTGAGTAGCAATGCAAACCAGATGGGTATTAGCTTTGGCATGTTTGGCAAAGATAGAATGGGTATGATGCAAACTGCTTCTGTTGTAGGGGCAACCACTGATAGTACGGTGAATAATGCCATACCTTTTTTGGTACAAGATATGTCTGTAATGGCAAAAGGTATGAACGTACGTTCATTTACTTTGCCGTTGGTTGCATGGGAGCCTGTGTTTAATTTATCTTATCAGTTTAATCCGCCACCACCGGCTATGGACCCATTGTTGGGTTTTAATTATTATCCGAATGATGGTGGCGCTACCAAAATATTTAATGTAAGCAATAAGCCGGTTTCACTCGCACCCATACCTGTTATACATTACCTTGTTGATGAGTTTAAAAGAAATCCAGCATCCTTTACCATTGCAGCATTCACCCTGCCTTTTGGGCTCAGGGCTTTGGCATTGTTAAGTAGAAATGGAGTAGAAACAAAAAAGCCAAGCCTTGATAATAAGAAATATTCTTTTAAACTTGATGCAACAAGGATACTTACCAGCGGAACTCAATTATATGCAAAGGCAGGAAATTATGGAAAGAAAGGGGATGGTACTCCGTCCGACCACGACAGTCCTATGTTTCCTGGTTATATTTTACAGGTAAATAACGTGCTAGATATGGATGGCACTGCACATGGTAGAAGCACACTTGGTGGATCTGTTACTAAAATATTTAATTCAGAATTTT
>JANMGS010000216.1:0-8672 GCA_031374745.1 Ferruginibacter sp.
CTAGCGGTGCTTGCGCTAGCTTTTCGGCTAATGATATGGAAGTTGATATTGTCCAAATTCATACGCAAGTAAGATGCAGCACCCATATTTTGTGGTTCTTCTTGTACCCAATGCCAAATAGCTTTGCTGTATTTTTTGTACAGTTCATCCAACTTGTTTTGTGGTAATGGATACAATTGCTCCAGCCTAATAATGGCTACGTCAGTTCTACCTTCTTTATCTCTCCTTTCCAATAAGTCGAAATATATTTTACCGCTACACATCAATACTTTTTTTATGATGCTTGCGTCTTTATTTATAGCATCGTCATACACTTCTGTAAACCCTCCTTCGGTAAATGCACTTACATCGCTGTAGGTGGCAGGCAATCTTAAATTTGCCTTTGGCGAAAAATTTACCAACGGTTTTCTAAAAGGCCATGCCAATTGCCTACGCAACATATGAAAGAAATTGGCTGCCGTGGTAATGTTTGTTACCACCATATTTAGCTCTGCGCATTGTTGCAAAAACCTTTCCATCCTTGCGCTACTATGTTCTGGCCCTTGCCCTTCGTAACCGTGCGGTAGCAATAAGGTAACGCCGTTCATTCGTTGCCATTTTGTTTCTGCAGCTGCTATAAACTGGTCTATTATTATTTGTGCACCATTTACAAAATCGCCAAACTGAGCCTCCCACAATACGAGTGCGTGTGGATTTGCCATGCTATAACCGTATTCAAAACCCAATACTGCGTACTCACTAAGCAAAGAATTGTAAATGCGCATGGGGGATTGCATTCCAGTAAAATGATCTAATCTGTTGTACCCTTCATTGGTTACTTCATCATAAATAACTGCATGCCTATGACTAAAAGTTCCACGCTTTACGTCTTGCCCACTCATACGCACATCATTACCTTCTACCAATAAACTTCCATATGCCATCAACTCTGCAGTAGCCCAATCTATTTTTTTTGAATCGGAAAATAATTTTATTTTATCTGCAATGAGTTTTTCTACTTTTTTTAATGGCTTAAAATTATCTGGCCACTTCATTAACCCATCAAACAATTTCTTTACCTCTTCTTCTTTTATTGCCGTTATGGGCGAACTTTTAAAATCATCTGGAGTAGCTCTTCTTAATTGTTGCCACCACTCTTCCGGCTTTTGGTAAGTGTATGGAAGCGGATTTTGTTTTACATCATCCAAACGCTCTTGTAAATCTGCCAAGAATTTTTGTTCCATTTCTTTTGCCAAATCTTTTGCTTCGGGTTCACCATTTTCCATCAAAAACTGGGTGTACACTTCCCGCACATTCATATGTTTGTCTATAAGACTGTATAAAGCTGGTTGTGTAAACTTTGGCTCGTCGCCTTCGTTGTGTCCATGCCTACGAAAGCAAACCATGTCTATAAAAATATCACTGTTAAATTCTTGACGATACCTTGTGGCTATTTGACAAACTTTTGCTACTGCTTCGGGGTCATCCCCGTTTACATGTAATACGGGCGCTTGTACCATTGCTGCTACCGATGTACAATAATCGGCACTACGAGCATCATCAAAATCTGTAGTAAAACCTATTTGATTGTTTATAACAAAATGAATGGTACCTCCAGTGTAATAACCAGCTAAATTGCTCATTTGTAAAATTTCATATACAACACCTTGGCCAGCTACTGAGGAATCGCCATGAATTAAGATGGGCAATATCTTATCGAAATCGCTGTTAAACAAAACATCTGCCTTACTACGAGCATAACCAAGTACTACGGGATCTACTGTTTCTAAGTGTGATGGGTTGGGACAAAGTTTTAAATCTATTTTTTTACCAGCCACTGTTTCTACCTGGGCACCAAAACCTAAATGGTATTTTACATCGCCACTTCCCATGGTAGTATCTGGGGTAGCAGTACCTTCAAACTCCGTAAATATTTGTTCGTATGTTTTGCCCATTATATTGGCAAGCACATTTAACCTACCCCTATGTGCCATACCGATGATGGCTTCTTCCACAGTATTTTCTGCTGCAGTATTTATGATGGCATCTAAAGCCACAATGGTGCTTTCGCCACCTTCTAAACTAAAGCGCTTTTGACCAATATATTTTGTGTGCAGAAATTTTTCGAACATTACTCCTTCATTTAATTTTTGGAGTATGCGTTTTTTATGGTCAAGTGAAAGCGGATTGTGAAAACCAACTTCCATTTCGTTTGAAAGCCACTGGATTTTTTTAATATCATTTAAAGCACTGTACTCTACCCCTACATGATTGGTGTAAGATTTTTTTAAATGGACTACTATATTATTTAAACTAGTTCTTCCAAGGTTTAAAAATTTACCTGCTTCAAAATCTGTTGTTAAATCAGTATCTGCTAAATTGAAATTCGCCAAATCCAAGTTTGCATGCCTGTCTTTTCTTTTTTTAAGCGGATTTGTATTAGCTATTAAATGCCCTTTTTTGCGATAGGATTGTATGAGTTGGTAAACAGCAAATTCCTTATCGAGGTTTGTTATAGAAATTGCATTGGCTACAGCGGCAGGTTTGCCATTGCTCACCATATTATTTTCCACTGCAAAATCAAATCCTTCAAAGAATTTCTTAATATCGGCGTCTACACTTTCGGGATTTGCTACAAAATCTTTGTATAAATTCTCTATATAAGAAGGATGAGCATTGGTTATATATTGAAAATCTTTCATTTTATTTGTGTTATTATTTAGATATTAGTACAAAAACAAAAATGTTTCTGAACTAGGTTTTGTGTTTCAAACAGCAACTATTACTTTAAACTATACCAATTTGGGTGCAAATATCGGGTTTTAAAGCCTTAAAAATGGCAAGGTTTTACCTAAATTAAACAAAAAATAGCTTTAAACTAAAATATTGTTGGGCTAGATGATGATGTTTAAAATAATAATCCTACATTTGCACTCCAAAAATAAGAACAATGGCAAATCACGCAGCAACCAAAAAAGATGTAAGACAAAGTGCAAAACGCAATGAGCGTAATCGCTATTATGGTAAAACTACTCGTAATGCCATTCGTGATATTAGAGCTATGGACGAAAAAGCACCCGCAGCTACCAAATTACCTACAGTAGAATCAATGATAGACAAATTGGCTCAACGTGGTACTATACACAAAAACAAAGCAGCAAACTTAAAAAGCAAATTGGCGAAGAAAATTAACGCATTAGCGAAATAATTTATCTCCTAATAAAAATATCAAAAGCCCGTAATAGCAATATTTACGGGCTTTTTGTTGATACTTAGTTAACATCGTTTACACAGAAATAAGGTATTTTTGTAGACTCAAAATTCATTTATGAAAAAAATTTACTCGCTATTATTATTTACTATTTCATGCGCTATTGGTTATAGCCAAATTTCTATTACTGCTACTGGAACAGCTTTTACGCAGGACTTTAATACACTTGCAAATACTGGGGCAACAAATGCTATTTCTACACTTCCAATTGGTTGGACCTTTACTGAAACTGGCACCGGGGCTAATACCACTTATGCTGCTGACAATGGAGGGTCAAATTCTGGGAATACATTTAGTTATGGGGCATCGGCAGCTACAGATAGGGCTTTGGGAGGTTTGCAATCTGGAAGCGTTATCCCTACAATTGGTGCATCTTATATAAACAATACTGGCGCTACTATTAATTCGCTTACAATCACTTATACAGGAGAACAATGGAGATTAGGTGCATTAGCTAGAGCAGATAGATTAGATTTTTCTTATAGCTTAAACGCCACATCCTTAACATCAGGAACTTATACTGCTGATGCAACTTTAAATTTTACTGCACCTACCACCTCTGGTACAGTTGGCGCAATTGATGGAAATGCAACTGCAAATAAAACAAGCATCACATCAACTATTACTGGACTAAACATACCAAATGGTTCAACATTCTGGATTAAATGGACCGATTTAAATGCAACCGGTTCAGATGATGGCCTGTCTATTGATGATTTTTCTATAACCGCTACTGGAGGTGCCGATATCCTTCCCCCAACAGTAACCACACTCACCCCTGCAGATAATGCAACAAATGTTTCCATCAATACAAATCTTCAAATATTATTTAATGAATCTATTGTAAAAGGAACAGGAAATATTGTACTAAAAAAATCATCGGATAATTCGATTGTACAAACTATAGATGTAACTTCTGCTGCTGTTGTTGTAGCTGGTAGCACTGTTACCATCAGCATTAATCCATTGTTAAACCTTACAGATTATTATGTAGAAATAGCAGCGGGTGCATTTACTGATATTGCTTTAAACAATTTTGCAGGAATAGCAGGAAGCACTACATGGAATTTTACAACATTGGCACCACCAGCAGATGGTATCATAAATAATAATTATAGTTTTACAAATTGTGCTACTACTTTTTTAAGTGAAGGGTGGAGCCAATTTAGTGTAATTGGTACACAAACTTGGGTTTGTACAACAGCTGGCAGAACAGGTGCAGATGGAATTGTAATGAACGCATTTGTAGCTGCAGGTAACAATCCTTTAAATGAAGATTGGTTAATATCACCAGTATTTGATTTAAGTGCAGTAAGTTTACCTACTTTAAAATTTTATTCCAAAGGAGATTTTGCAGGCAATTCTCTCCAATTAAAAATATCCAATAATTATACAGTTGGTACTAATCCCAATACAGCTACTTGGACAAACTTAACAGGAAACTTTCCTGCAAACGTGGCAGCACAAGGCTCTTGGACATTATCAGATAATATTGATTTATCTGCATTCAATACAGCAGGTATTACCATTGCATGGGTTTACATAAATCCTACAACAGCTAATTCGAGTAGATGGACAATTGATGATGTAACCATTTATCCAAACATAGTTTTACAACCATGTATTGAACCTATTGACCAACCTACAAATCTTGTATTGACTGCAACTGCGGCTTCGGTATCTGGTACATTTACAGAAATACCAGCACCTACATCTGTACAAAATTATTTAGTGGTGAGAAGTTTAACAACCCCACTTACACAATTGCCATTAGATGCTACCAATTATACTACAGGCCAAATAATTGGGGGTGGAAATGGAACAGTAATTGGTATTTCTACAAACGGAACTTTTACTGATAATAACGTAAATCCATCTACACAATACTATTATTTCATATTTGCCATGGAAGACCAAAGTTGTACTGGTGGCCCCAATTATAATCAATTACTACCATTAACATTGGGTGTAATAACGCCAGCTTTAGCTGCATGTACAACACCCGCTGCGCCTACTGCACTTGTACTTACGCCTGCAAACACAAGTGTTTCAGGAACATTTACAGGAACTGGCGCAAGTAAATATTTGGTAGTAAGAAGTGCTACAGCGCCACCACTTGGAGCTACAACGACAGATGGCACAAGTTATACCGCAGGACAAACTTTTGGCAATGGAACAATAATCAGTATTACTACAAGTACAAACTTTGTAGCTACAGGATTAACAGTATCAACTCCATATTATTTTTATGTATTTGCATTAAACGATGCTTGTACAGGTGCTCCTTTTTACAGCACTACTTCATTAAATGGCACTACCACTACAACCAATGCAGCCACAGGAATTCCGGCAGGCTACTATGATGCAGCGGCAGCCTTAACTTGCCAGCCACTAAAAACAGCATTAAAAAATATTATAACTGCTGGCTCACAGGTTTTAGGATATACGCCCGGCATTTGGAATATTTATCAGTTTTCTGATTTGCATAGAAATGATGCAAATACTGCCGATATTATTTGGGATATGTATAGTGATAATCCTACAGGTTCGGAGCCATATGTTTTTAGTTATGGTCCTCCCCCTTCTCCAAATCCTTTAAATATAAGAGGACAATGTGGTACTTATGCAAATGAAGGTGATTGTTATAATAGAGAGCATAGCACTCCTCAATCATGGTTTGGCAGTATAAACCCGATGGTGTCTGATGCGCATCATATTTTTGCAACTGATGGAAAGGTAAATGGTATTAGAAGTAACTATCCTTATGGCGAGGTTAGCTCTGCAAGTTATACTTCGCAAAATGGCAGTAAGCTGGGTACAGGTAATAATTTTGGTTATACAGGCATAGTTTTTGAGCCAATAAATGAGTACAAAGGAGATTTTGCACGTGCAGGTTTGTACATGATCACACGCTATGAAGATGAAGTAATTTCGCAAAACTGGAGTGGGCAAGGCACAGGCAATTCAGTTTTCTTGAGCACAACAGATGAGCCAGATGCAGCCAAAAGAAAATTACAAATGTATGATGCATACTATTTAAAAACATTAATAAAATGGCACAACCAAGACCCCGTAAGTCAAAAAGAAATTGATAGAAATAATGCTATCTATTACACAGCAGTAAACACAACCCCTGTAGCACAAGCCAATAGAAACCCTTACGTAGATCACCCAGAATATGTGGCACTTATTTTTCAATGTACTGGCCTATTACCAGTTACTTTAATTGATTTTACTGCACAAAAAAACAAAGAATCTGTTTTACTAAGATGGTATACAACTCAAGAGACATCATTTAAAAAGTATGAAATAGAGAGAAGCATCAATGGTAGAATTTTTAATGTAATTGGTGAAGTAGAAGGAATAAACCTTGGAAATTATTCTTTTACTGATAAAAATTTACCAAACGGAGCTATTGTATATTATAGATTAAAAATGATAGACCAAGACGGCAAATTTAAAAATAGCAACATCGTTTCTGTAAAATTGAAAACAAATGTATCCAACGCCATTGTTTACCCTAACCCTACAATGGGTAGCTTAAATATAAAATTGTATGATATACTAACATCCAGTAGTACTTTGCAAATAACGGATGTAACTGGCAGATTGGTAAAACAACAAACTATAAATGCAAGCATGGTTAATATTAATGTAGATGTAAAAGGCTTGCCAGCTGGAAGATATTTTATTAAAATCACTAACAATGACCAAGTAATAAATTTATCATTTGTAGCACTTTGATAAAATATATTTGCTAAGAACCCCGCAGCAATGTGGGGTTTTTTTATGTCCAAATACTTTTAGGATTAATCTTACATTTGAAGCATGAAGAAAACATTTACACTAATAATTATTCTACTCCCTTTTATATCTTTTGCTCAGCTAACTATTTTTGAAAAAAGCAATGGAACAGAAACCGCTACTTATTTTGAAACAATAAATTTTTACAAGCAATTAAGCAAGGAAACGAATATTATTACTGTAAAAGAAATGGGCCAAACGGATGCTGGATATCCGTTGCATTTAATTTTGATAAGCAATGATAAAAAATTTAATCCAACGCAATGGCATCTTCAAAACAAAGTGGTAATTCTAATAAACAATGGCATTCACCCGGGCGAGCCAGATGGTATAGACGCAAGCATGCTTTTGGCGAGAGATATAAACAACAAAAAGATTTTATTGCCAAATAATGTAGTGCTTGCCATTATTCCAGTTTATAATATTGGTGGATGTTTAAACAGAAATACACAGAGTCGTGTGAATCAAAATGGCCCTAGTGCTTATGGGTTTAGGGGAAACTCCCAGAACCTAGATTTGAATAGGGATTTCACCAAAAACGATAGCAAAGAATCTAGATCTTTTGCTCAAATATTTCATTGGCTAAACCCCGATATTTTAATAGACAACCATGTGAGTGACGGAGCAGATTACCAACATACGATGACACTTATAACCACACAGTATGATAAGCTTGGCCCCATAGCCGGAAAATGGTTAAGAGAAAAATTTGAACCGCAGATCTACGATGGCATGAAAGAAAAAAAATGGGACCTCATACCCTATGTAGAATTTGATGGTGCAGATTTTAATAAAGGCATAAATATGTTTTACGAAACGCCCAGATACAGTTCGGGGTATGCAGTGCTCTTTGGTACATTTTCTTTTATTCCAGAAACACATATGCTTAAGCCATACAAAGAGCGGGTGCAATCAACATATGATCTAATGCAAACTTTCATTCAAAAAGCTTCTTCAAATTCCAATGATTTAATAGAAATACGAAAAATGGCTTTAAAAGAAACCATTATACAAAAAAGTTTTCCACTGAAATGGGTATTGGATAAATCGAAAAATACCAATATTACCTTTAAAGGGTATGAGCAAGACAGCTCTAAAAGTGAAGCTACCGGGCTAAATAAAATGTTTTATAACCGAACCCAACCTTTTACAAAAGAAGTGAAATTTTTTAACTACTACAAACCAAATAATTTTATAGAGAAGCCTGCTGCATATATTATTCCTGCTGGCTGGTATGAAGTAATAGAGCGTTTAAAATTAAATGCTGTTGTCATAAAAAAATTAAAGACTGATACTACCATGTATGTTGCTTTTTATAAAATTGAATCTTATAAAAGTCGAGCAACAGCCTATGAAAAACACCATGGAAACTATGGGGTAAATGTTTCAGAAAAATTGGATAGCATTCACTTTTTAAAAGGAGATTTTTTGATAGAAATGAATCAACCTGCTAACAGATACATTATTGAAATGCTAGAACCTACGGGTGATGATAGTTTCTTTGCATGGAATTTTTTTGATGCAATTCTTCAGCAAAAAGAAGGGTACAGCGATTACAGGTGGGAAGATGTGGCAGCAAAATTCCTTAATAATAACCCATCTATAAAATTATTACTCG
>JANMGS010000226.1:0-1609 GCA_031374745.1 Ferruginibacter sp.
AACTCCGTTCCGGGGCACAAAACGCTTTTAGAAGCGTTTTTTTTATGCTTGTACTTTTTTGTAGGATATAAAAAAGATAACTTGCAACACAAAGAATAAGGAATTTTTAATTCTACCTGCGGCGATGGCGAACCTGCCTGCGGGCGGGATTGGTAGAAGCACTGTGTTAAAAACTACTTGCGGCGATGGCGAAATTGGTAGACGCACTACCTTGAGGTGGTAGCGCCCATACAACCGGGTGTGTCGGTTCGAATCCGATTCGCCGCACTTAAACCTGCTCTTTGGCAGGTTTTTTTATTTATTAAAATTTTATGTATTGTAATAATTGGGCGAGCCTGCTGCCAGTCCACCGTATGTAAACAAATACAATTGGGACACAGATGACACGGATTGGATGGATTTAAAAAGGATTTTTGCAACTGTTTTCACCAAAGGAGGAAGCAAAAAATAAAATCCATATTTCATTATCTAAAAAGATCCGTTTAACCAGGCTACCGGCGGGCATTTCCCGAAAAATCGGGACAGGCTGTGTTTCAATTTTTCCATCAAAGATATATCCAAACGATAACCTGCCAGCAAGGCTATTAGTGGCACTGCCGCTAGATGGTAGTACCCTCGCAACCGGGTGTGTCGGTTCGAATCCGATTCGCCGCACTTAAACCTGCTTTTTGCAGGTTTTTTTATTTGTTGAAATTATATGCAGGATTATGTAACAAAAAAACCAGATTTTTTGTATGAACAACCTGTATACCAAAACTGGCCAATAATATAAAAAATATCGGCTAAGAAAACTCCCTTATATCTGTTACAAAAAACCTACAAACCAATGCCTAAAAAAATAATATAGATAATAATTACTTATATCAAATCAAATACTTATCTTCATAAAAGCAACAATACTTTTAAGTTGTGTCCGAGCAGAAATGGGACTGAGGGACGGCGAAGCCTTGCCCCGGCGGAAAAAGATGAAAGCAATACAATATAAACCAGTAATACACAAAGGCGAGAAACGCATAGCTGTAATATTTAAATACGACAGCAAACTCTTAAGCGCCTTACGCAAAAAAACCGCTGCCAAGTGGAGCAAAACCATGTGTGCATGGCATTTTGCCGATACAGCAGAGCATAGGATAAAATGCGGGTTGGCGTTGGAGGGTGAGGAAACTATGACCTCAGAAAACCCGGATACTGTTTCGGCAATAATTAAAGAAAAACAGCCCCCGTTACCTGAAAAAACAAGCACAGAAAACAGTTCTACCATTTTACCAACGCTAGAGCTAATACCCATCCTAACTAAAAATAAAGAAGATCGAATTGGTTTATTTGTAACAAATGACAGCACTATTAATGGCATATTAAAAAGATTGCCAGCTGTAAAGTGGAGCGAAAACCAACAATGCTGGCATATCCCTTGTACCGAAAAAGATTATGAAGGAATGTGCCTAGCACTAAATGGGTTGGTAAAAATATATAACAAACGACTTGCTCAATTTTTAGTAAAAAGAAAAACAGCCAATGCTGTACAACAAAAAATTGGACAAAAAAAGCCAGCAACAAGTGAGCAAATGTTATCCATAAGTCAGCAAAATTTATCTTTACTGCAACGTAT
>JANMGS010000228.1:0-4402 GCA_031374745.1 Ferruginibacter sp.
TTGTTTAAAATAAAATTACTCGTTAATAAAACCAAGTTTTTTTTGTAGGTACTTACATTGTAATACTCCCCGTTGTGTATGGTTCTAAAATTTTTTAAACGAAGCGCATCATTTCCCCAGCCATAGCCAGCAGAAAAAGAATTGGTAAAATCAATTTGTATATCTCCTACCAAAGGATTGAGGTTGGCGCCGATGGTTTTGGAATAAAAAGCAAGAGAAGGACTGTAGTTTACAACAAGATGTTTGTTGTGCACACCCATTATACTAAATGCACTATACAGTTTATAACCAGGAAACCGTTGGCCTTTTCCATAAGTCAAATTTACAGATGCTCCCACATTTGCTTGTGCATTGTACACCCATTTTGATTGTGCTGTTAATCCAATTGTATGAATGCTTAACAGCACAAAGAATGGTAATTTTATATAGTGTTTTTTTGAGAACAATGGCTCAATTACTTTTATATAGTATAAATATAAGTAATATTATTGTATTCTTTGCAAATTACTTTGGTTATTTTAGATATTGATTTTAATACATTTCACTTTACAAATAATAAGGCCAAATAAAGGTAAGTATGCGTAATTTATTGTTATGCAAGGTTGCTTACCAAATTGACTCCCACCCTTAAAGCCTTCAATCCTGATACACCAGATAATTCTTCCAATTCAAGTTTTTCCAAATCATCCGTTAAGATATTGTCAGATTGCAAGTATTTTATGTAAGAAATATATTCACTTGCTTCTTTTTCGCTAAAATATACCATTGCAATTTTACCTGGCTGGGTAAGCCTTTCGTCGGAATCTTTTAAATGTACCTTATCAATTCTTTTTTTGATGATGTGATAGCGGATATTGTAGGCACCTTCTACATCAAATCTTTTTTCATCATTTCTAAAAAGGATATCGATGGGTTGAGTATGTATAAAAATGAGCTGTGTTGTTTCTACTGGATTTGATAAATGTGGCAACAAAGCATGGGTTTTTCTTGTAATAGTAGCCATAGAAGTTAGCTGTAGCAGCCTCAGGTTTTTCAAGTAAATATCAGAGTAAGGAATATCTGGGGATATAGATTGCCCTATGTAAATATCATATTCCACACCATCTGTTCTAAATTTTTCGAAATAGCAAGGGTATGCTTTTTGTATTTCGTTTTTCAATTGGTCGAAATAATTATTAACAGCAGCAATCACTTTTGTCATCGAACTTTCTAACTTCCGCCTGTGCTCATGTGCAATGCCATTCTTTTCATCTATGGCATCAAAATATACGGCAGCTTCGGCTTTCAGTTCAGCATTGTTTTCTGTAAACCCAATTAAGAATGGTTGAATATTGTTATCTAGAAAATCAGTTAATTTAACTTGTTGGTTAAAATTTTGATCGTGACCGCTAATGATATTTAGCCATTTGGTAGACGCATAAATTTTCTCATCCAATAACCCAAAGCCTGTTTTTTCTTTTAATTTTTTTAATACATCAATCAGTATTTCAAATTGAATCGAATTGTCTTTGAGTAGGGCGCTGTTTCTTTCTATGGTAGAGTTGCGTATATCCACCGCCCCATAAAGTGGGTATACTTGGTTAAAAGCAATTTCCTCTAAAGTGATTTCCTGAGAATTATCTATTTCTTTTTTTTGTTGTAAATAGCGCCATGCAACATCTATGAATTTCCACTCTACAGATGGTTGAAGACGGGTAAACTTATCTTTTATTACGGTATCTATTTCTGCCTCTAATGTAGTTAAGCTGTTGTACATCAGTTGCGCTAATAAATCTCTGGCAGATTCCATTAAGCTTAACATATGTTCATCCATCAATCCTTTTTCTCTGCTAAAAGCTTCTACTGCACCTATTAGTTTTTTATTGTAAAAAATCGGGAATAGGCAGTATGATTTTATGCCTTCATCTTGTAAAATTTTTGCAGCTTCCTCATACAATGGCACTTCCTTATCAAGATCGCTGTAATAAAAAAGCTCTGGACTCAATAGCGATTTTTCTATCATGTGTATGCAAACCATATCGGTGAGGCTTTTCTTAAGTGCCGATGAAAACATGATGCTTCTGGTATAGGTTTTCATGTCTTCTACCAATTTTCCATTTACCCTAAAGAGTGGAAGTATGTTAAATTCAATTGCTTTGCTTCCTGTCAATTCTTTCAAAGCTTTTACAATATCTGGAAACTCATAATTGCCGGTATGTGTCTGGTTTTTTACAATGCTGTTTCTAATTGTTTCTAGTGCATATTCATGCGTTACATCTGCTACTGTCAAAATAGTAAATCCTGAAAACGAAAAGGTTTGTAAGGGTAATATTTTTTGTAATTGATCAAAGGCATCGTCTGCTAACGTAAGTGTAAGTAAAGTTTCAACCTCAATTTTTGGTAATGTGTCTTTTGCTTTAATTTCTACAAAATCGGTATTTAATTTTATACGGAAATGTCTGGTAATATCAGTTTGACTTTTTTTAATATTACGAATGAGTTTCCTTTTTCTGGTCAATTCAAAATGGTAAAACTGCTTTAAGATACTACCATATACATGCTCTAGCCTACTATTTAAAAAATCTTTATAATCATCATTATCTAATCCATTTTCTATATCTTGTACATTTGCTTCTTCAAGCAATTGATAAAATAAATCTGAACCATAAAACATGATAGGGGATACCGGAACACTTAAACCCCAATATATTTGTTCCTCATTTTGAGTAACATTGGTAAGCACCACGTACAATAAATCGAGCAAATCTTTATACTTTGGCAAATCTGCTAACTTAATTTCTTCCTCGATATTTTCGAATGACTCAAATTTGCTTAGTACAAACCCAAGCAACTCATTTTTTACAGAATCTTTTTTTTGTAAATGCTCTCTTAAGAATTTTATAAAAGGGCCGAATGAAAGATGAGCATCAGAAGGAATGACTTCTTTTCCGCTCACCTCTAACATATTTATTATCTTTTGTTGCATAATATAACTTCTTGAATTATCCTACAGATTCCTAAAACTGAAAACCAAAACCAACAACAGGTAATCCTCCGTCATCCCCATATCCATAACTGGCAGTAATTACAAATCTTGATAATGGAGCAAACCAAAGCCCTCCTCCATATCCTTGGTGCCATTTTTTACTAGCATCATTTTTAACCCACACCCGCCCTACATCATGAAACGCAAGTATGCCAAGTGATCCAGGGAAAAAATACGTTCTAAAATCTGCCAACTTGATTCTTACATCAAGGTTGTGGTAAAACATTTTAGTACCTGCAAACCTAAATTTACGGTAACCACGAAGATTTTCAGTACCGCTTAAATATTGGGCTTGAAAAAATTCAAAATCGCCAAAACTGATGCCAGCTCCAATTCGATTGGCAATAACCAGCCTGGCTTTTTTATTAAAACTAGCGTAAAAAGACATATCCGTTTGCAGTTTGCCGAAATTATTGCTACTAGCTCGCAAGCCTTTGTACGCAGCAGAACTTGTCTGCCAATTAATGCCTCTTGATGGCGCAAATTTATTATTCCTATTGTCTAATATTGCTTGCAGTTGAATGCCTGCATACATTTTGGTTTTATTTAAAGTTGCAGCATTTAATCCATTGATGTTGGTTAAGCTAATCAACCTTCCTTTATTGTCCGAACTATCAAATGCATAATATTGAAATGCAGGGCTTGCAGCAACCGAAAATTTGGAATTGATATTTTTTTGCAAACCTATTTGAACATCGCCCAATACAAATCTTGCACGGTAAAACTCAATATCATCCCCCGACTTTTTATCATAAATGGATTCATTGCCATAAGTAAAGAAATTGCTTGTATTATTAGGGGCATTGAGTGTAGCATTTAAAAGCAAGTTGGTCTTATGAAATACATTGGTTGCCGTAAAATTATAATTAAATTTATATGCTTTAGTGGCCAAAGCATGGGAAGCAGTTAGCTGATGTAATTGGGCAAATGGTTTTTTTCTAAAACCCTGTTTTGTATATTTTAATGAAAACCCTAAGTATAACCCATCATCTGGATTATAAGCTGCAGATACAAAAGGGGCAAAAATATCATACTTGTAATCTCTCAAACTAAATTTAGTTTCTATTGGATTTGCAGATAGTAAGTTTTTGTATTTACCCTTACCGCTAAAAATATTTTGTTCTGCAGAAAGGTCATATATTTTAGTTTTTCCTTTGGCGGTAGTAGTTTCAATATCAAATTCATCCATTCCGGCGCCGCCAATAATTCTTATTTTAATTTTACCTGCATCACGTCCATGTAAGTAAAACTTGTCATTGCCTTCCAAACCATACAAACGTATTTCATTTGTTTCTTCGCTTATAAATTTTCTTTCAAACATTTTTTTATCCGTTTCCTCTTGCTTGTTTATTTTAAAAACGGTAACTGTTACTGATC
>JANMGS010000247.1:0-2859 GCA_031374745.1 Ferruginibacter sp.
TGAAAATGTTGTTGTAAAAGAAACAACAAAACCAGCCAAAGCTAAGCAAAGAGCATAATTCAATTTAAGTAATAATAAGATAGCCACCTTTTGGGTGGCTTTTTTAGTGTGTTTTAGATATCTTTAAAGTAGTTTTGTTTATCTCAAATCCATTTATAAAAAAATGGTAGATTTAAAGAATAAACTATGATAAGCTTTACAACAACACTTCAAAAATTTGGTATGCAAGGCGAAAAAACGGGATGGATTTATATAGCCGTGCCTGCAAATATTGCTACTCAGATAAAGCCAAACTACAAAAAATCTTTTAGGGTAAAAGGAACAATAGATAAAGTGGCGATAAGTGGAGGAGCTTTATTGCCTATGGGCGAGGGTAATTTTATTTTTGCAGTAAATGCCCCATTAAGAAAGCAACTTGGAAAAATACAAGGAGCTGCCGTTACTGTAGCTTTTGAAGAGGATGATGATATGGTAAAATTATCTTCCGAATTATTAGAATGTTTGGCAGATGATCCAATTGCCTCAGCTTATTTTAACAAACTTCCTCCATCGCATAAAAATTATTATTCCAATTGGGTAAAATCTGCAAAGTCCGAAATAGTGATTGCAAAAAGGATTGCAGTGGTTATAAAAGCTTGTGCAAGGAAAATGAGTTATGGTGAAATGATGCGAGCGTATAAAGATGATAAAAATCTTATTCCGTAACTTCTACCATGTAAGTCATCACCTCTTTTCCATCGGCTATTATTTTTATGGGGAAAGTGTCTTCCTTTTTAAAAGTATAGCTGAATTTTATATCGCCACTGTTGTTATCAAAATTCATTGGTTCTTCTTTCATTTGTTTCTTTTCATCGCCAATGATGATGGATATTTTGGTGATGGTATTGTCGTTGTTTATTGAAAAACTGAAGTCGGTAGCTTTGTTGAGTTTTGCTTTTATAAAACCGGTAAGTGGTGAGGGGTTTCTCATTTCCAACGCTATTGCCTGGCTACCAAAAACGGGTAAGGCATAATAGCCTTTCAAACTTTTTACCCCTGGACCAAGCTGCCATGCCGAATTATCGGGGAAATATACGAGATTAAACATTTTTCTATCTGTAAAAAAATATTGGCTGGTAAATTGTTTTGTAAAGGTTGCTAGTTTTTTATCTAGGAATCCACTGGCACGGCAAGCGTCTACATAGTACCAAGTTTCGGGGCTTTGCCCAAGTTGTATCACATTCCAAGAGTAATTCTTTTCATCTGCTGTTTCATTTATTTCTGCTGCAAAGTTTTTTACATAGCCATCTACGCTAAGGCAACGAATTTTTGCATAGCTGCACATTTCTTGCACAAGCAATGAAAAGCCCAGCGCTGTTGCTTTTCTAGAAGCAATTACTTTTTCTGGCTCTTTGTTCCGTTCGTCATGCATTTTGGTAGCTTTGGGGTCTATAGAGATATTGTTCGCTATCCAATAAAATATGGCTCTTGCCTTTTGTTCATTGTCGGAGAAATTTCTGGTAATCGTATCTGCAATGGTGGCTACATTAAAATCGATAAGGGCACCTAGCTTTTGTACATCATCATCTATGTACTTGTATTTGGGTATGCTTATTTGAGCAAAACTGAAAGTGAAAAAAATACTTGCAATAAAAAAAAGGATTGGTTTTTTCATGGCATAAAAATAAGCATGCTTTCGTTAAGGAATAGGTAAAATGTGGAAATATTTAGTTTGAAAATGGTTTTATTTTTTTTGCCAAAATGTATTTCTGTAAATAGGTCTTTTTACATATGTCAATAAATGTTTTATTCAATACCTAACATTTTCCTCTTGGCCATATTGAAATGGTATTGTTCTTCAATTGGTATTGGTCTGCGGGTATTTTTATTAATATTTTCTCCTTCTTTGGTCCATAAATAGGGGTAAAAACTATACGTTTTGTTGCCATCTAAGACTGATATTTCTTTTTCCCAACCATCCCACCTCAACCCTTTATAAAATTTTTTTAAGTCGCCGTTAAAACAAAAGTATAAGAAGTCTGGATAACTCATCTCCGTCGATTCCCATTTCAAGTTATCAGGTGAAAGATAGTATACTTTACCGATTTCTTTTCCCAATATACCTCCATTAATAGCAAAGAATCCACCTACAGCATCATCAGCTACTAACACGAATGACGGCTTGTTGCCAAATTCTACAAAGGATTTTCCTTTGTTCCAATCTGGTAAGGCTCTGTTTAATTTTTTATTACTGGACCCTAAAATTCTTATCCAACCATGATCAATTAAAATGCCTCCTGTATAATAAATAACCGCTCCCAATTGAGAACGAGTCGTAACCTGTGCATGGTACAAAGCTTCTTTGGCTTTAAAAGTATCATTAGGTAGTACTTCTACTTTGTTTGTAGCCGAGTCTAGCCACTGCTGTATGAGTGTCCAACCAGATTCGGTTTTGTTAATGAGTTCTTCTACCTTGCGTATATTGTTTTGGGCAAATATTAATAACGAGGAAGTATTAAAAAGAAATAAGAATATTAATTTTGTCATGAAGATTTTTCATTTTATTAAAAATAAATTATTAATGTAAAAAAAATGCTACTTAAAATTATAGTTTAGCATTTGGAAAAATTGTAAAATTAATTTTAATTGTTAGTGCTTAAAATATCCTGTATAATTTTTAAGTGATGTTTTAAATGCATCTCTAAAAACTTAATGGTAGGTTTTAAATTTAATTTTCCAAAATAAGGGTGCTCAAAATAACTGTTTGGCCCTAAGCCTTCTATCTCTTTTATTTTTTGTTTTGAAATTTCAAGCATTTCTTTTATTCTCTCAATATTTATTTCTCCAGCAGGCAAAGCGCCTAAAGCCTCCTTACCTGCT
>JANMGS010000351.1:0-7706 GCA_031374745.1 Ferruginibacter sp.
AGCAGCTTCATTTTATTCGTTTAACAAGGGAACATCATCACAAAGTTACCCAAGTAGCTTAATGGGTTCTATTGCATTGCTTCGCCAAAGTTTTTTGGATGCAAAATGGTATAAAAACAAACCAGCAACAGAAGGTACCAATTTAAGCCTACAAGCTTGGAACGATAACCAACAAATGCCACAAATAATTGAAGCAAACAACAAGTGGAATTGTATGCGTGCCGATAGAATTGGTGATGAATTTGGCGTGCAATATATTTTAAAAGCAGGGCAAGATGAATACCAACGCATAGCCGAATTGAAATCTACCAAAGCAAGTTTTATTGTACCCTTAAATTTTCCAGTGGCTATTGATGTAGAAGACCCAAGCGATGCACGATTTATTTCTTTGGCAGATTTAAAGCAATGGGAAATGGCTCCATCTAGTCCGGCAGCATTTGAAAAAGCCGGTATCAATTTTTGCCTTACCACTGCCGATTTAAGAGACCCAAAATCTTTTTTAACTAACCTACGCAAAGCAATACAGTACGGACTTTCAGAAAAAGCAGCCCTAGATGCACTTACCAAAAACCCTGCACAATTGCTAAACATGTATAGCGAAACAGGCAGCATAGAAGCAGGTAAACTTGCCAATTTTATCATTACAAATGGCCCAATATTTTCAGAAAAAACAAGCATCCTACAAAACTGGATACAGGGCGAAAAAAATATGGTGAAAGACGATAATGGCATCAATACAAAAGGGCGTTATGCCCTAAAAATAATGACCACTAATGGCGATAAAAATTTCACCCTCGAAGTAAAAGACAATAGTGCAGCAGATATTTTATCTACCGATACCATAGCCAGCAAATATAGCAACGATGGCAAAGCGGTGAAACTACAATTTGCAGAAACCAAGAAACTAAAAAAAGGATACAGACTTACTGGCGTAAACAATGGTAAGCAATGGAATGGCACGGGTACAGATAGCACAGGTGCCATGGTTTTATGGACAGCCGATTTTGTGAATGATATTGTAGCTAAAAAAGACAGTGCAAAAAAAACTACGCCTATTAGCATGGGAGCATTGCTCTACCCAAATATGGCTTATGGCTACAAAGAAATGCCCAAAGAAGAAACGGTACTTATAAAAAATGCAACCGTTTGGACAAACGAGACAGAAGGCATTTTAACCAATGCAGATGTGCTGGTAGAGAATGGAAAAATTACGTCGGTAGGCAAAAACTTATCTAGTGCAAACGCACGGGTGATAGACGGTACAGGCAAACACCTCACTGCAGGCATTATAGATGAGCACTCGCATATAGCCGCAGAATCTATAAACGAAGGCGGACAATCTGTAACATCCGAAGTGCGCATTGCAGATAACCTGGATCCCGATGACATTGATATTTACAGACAATTAGCAGGTGGAGTTACTACATCGCATATTTTACATGGCAGTGCCAATACCATTGGTGGGCAAACACAATTAATAAAACTGCGCTGGGGTGTAAACGATACTGCACTCAAGTTTAAAGGAGCAGATGGTTTTATCAAATTTGCCTTGGGCGAAAACGTAAAAAGAAATCCATCGCAAAACAATACCCGTTTTCCTGACTCACGTATGGGTGTAGAACAGGTACAAATAGATGCATTTACCCGAGCCACCGATTATAGAAACGCAATGAAGGGAGCTGATGGAAATAAAGTAAGAAGAGATTTGGAATTGGATGCACTGGTAGAAATAATGGAACAAAAAAGATTTATAACCTGCCATAGTTATGTAGCAAGCGAGATAATAGAAACGATGCGCATGGCAGAAAAATTTGGATTTAAGATAAACACCTTCACCCATATTTTAGAAGGTTATAAGGTGGCCGATCTTATGAAAGCACATGGTGCAAGCGCCTCAACCTTTAGCGATTGGTGGGCATATAAATTAGAAGTACAAGATGCTATTGCCTATAACCCTGCCATCATGCACAAAGTAGGATTAAATGTAGCCATCAACAGCGATGATGGAGAAATGGCACGCAGGCTAAACCAAGAAGCTGCAAAAGGCGTAATGTATGGCGGCATGAGCGAAGAAGATGCCTTTAAAATGGTGACACTAAACCCAGCAAAAATGTTGCATATAGATAAGCAAGTAGGCAGTATTAAAAAAGGAAAAGATGCCGATCTGGTTTTATGGAGCGATAATCCACTAAGCGTATATGCAAAAGCAGAAAAAACTTTTGTAGATGGTATTATGTATTATAGTATCGAAAATGATGCCGCCCAGCGCTTAGCTATTTTTGCAGAAAGAAACAGAATCATTAATAAATTATTGGACGAGAAAAAAGATGGCGGCGCTACTAGCCCTGCAAGAGCAAGTTTGAGAAAGAACAATACATGTGGCAGTGGGCATGAGCATGGGTTGTTGGATGTGGAGGAGGAACAGTAATTCTTTGGTGTTGGCTTCGGCTGTTTGTTATTTGTTGTTTGGTGTTTGTTGTTTGGTGTTTTTAAAGTCTGTAACATAACAAACACTTTACTCACTTACTTTCTTTGTATAAAATTAAAAACCTTTGCGCACTTTGCAATCTTTGCTTCTTTGCGTGAAACAAAATAAACCATTCCCGCCCGTTGCAATCTTTGCTTCTTTGCGTGAAACAAAAACTTAAAAATGAAAAAATACTTGTTATTAGTTCTTGTACTTGCCATTACAAATACCATTTTTGCGCAAGACAATATATCCCCCGCCAAAAACTATGAAGGCGTAACCATTATAAAAAATGGAACCATACATACTGGTACAGGCGAAGTGTTGCAAAACACCTCTATACAAATACGCAATGGCAAAATAGAAAAAATTGCCAAAGATATTTCCGTACCCGCCGATGCACGAGTAACAGATGCCACAGGCATGCAAGTGTACCCGGGCTTTATTTTGGCCAATTGCAATATTGGATTAAGAGAAATAGCTAGCCAAGTAAAAGGCAGCAACGATTACAATGAACTGGGCGAACTAAACCCCAATGTAAAAAGCATTGCAGCCTACAATGCCGATTCTAAAATTATAAACACCCTGCGCAGCAATGGTATTTTACTTGCCAATGTGGTACCACAAGGTTCGTTGGTAGCAGGCACATCATCTGTTGTAAATTTTGACGCATGGAATTTTGAAGACGCACTTTATAAAAAAGACAATGGCTTGCATTTTTACATGCCCTCTTTATTGGTAAGGCCCAATCGTTTTGGTGGCGATGCTCCGGCCGGCGACCCACTAAAAGCCGCCAAAGAAAGAATAGAAATGGTAAAACAATTTTTTAGACAAGCAAAAATTTACAATGCAAATGCAAAACCTGCACAAGCAAATTTAAAGCTAGAAGCTACTAAAGGCTTGTTCGATAAATCACAAAAGCTATTTGTGCATTGCAATATTGTAAAAGAGATGCTTACCTCCATCGATTTTGTAAAAGAGTTTGGGTTTGATGTAACCCTCGTAGGTGCAAGCGAGAGCTGGCAGATAGCACCCTTGCTCAAGCAAAATAATATATCGGTAATACTATCGCAAAACCATGCATTGCCCAATGCTGTAGATGATGATGTAGACCAACCCTACAAAACACCTGCTGCGTTGCAAAAAGCAGGCGTACTCTTTGCCATTACCGACGAAGACGAAACCACCACCGGCCGCAACCTAATGTTTAATGCAGGCACCGCCGCAGCCTATGGTCTTAGCAAAGAAGAAGCCTTACAAACCATCACCCTCAACGCAGCAAAAATTTTAGGCATTGCAGATAAAAGCGGTAGTATCGAAATTGGTAAAGATGCCAACATCATCATCAGCACCAGCGATGCGTTGGATATGCGTACCAACAAAATTACCAAAGCATACATACAAGGCCGTGATATTAATTTAGACGATAAGCACAAGCAATTGAATAAGAAATATACGGAGAAGTACGGGGTTCGATAGAATATTTTTATTTGTTTGGTGTTTGTTGTTTGGTGTTGGCTTTATTGTGTGGGATGTTTTTTTATAAAATTGAATTTTTCTGTTAATTTTTTTGAAGCATTTTGTTTTCTGCAATGTCTCCCGCAGGCTACGTTGCGTGTAGAAAACTTTAATAATTACAGCCTAGTCTTGATACTTGATAGGAGCATGAGCAGAAGAATATGAATGAACATTTGATTCCTGCTTTTCGTTACTCCCGACTTTATAGTCGGGATTCACTTCAATCAGGGCTATGCTGAGCAATAAATCTTTTTTGAGCTTTTATTGTGGAGGAGATTGGAGTGGAGATTAGAGCGAATGTTTTGTGAGGAAGAAACCGAGGTAGAGGAGTTTTAAGAAAATAAAAAAAGATATTTCAATGATTTAATTTCTTATTGGATTTTATCTTTACAAACCGAAAATTCAATCGAAATGTGGTGTTAATAGAAATACCAAAACCAGTTATTATGAAAATATTATTAGGCTTGTTTTTATTAATTTCTTTACCAGGTTTTGGGCAAAGAAATTATATCATTCCAATTGATTATTTTATTGATCAATTTTCGGATACAAATAATTTGTATAGAGTTTATTGCCTAAATAAAAAAGGAATAAAAGTATGGTTAACAAATGTGGGAAATTCAATAGTTACTTTCAAACTGAAAGAAGGTAATCCTGACGAAATATTACTTTATAATCCTAAATATAAGAATGGGATAATAGAAGGTACGGGATTAAAGACTATTTTTAAGAAGGCCAAGCTTTATACAATCAACATAAAAAATGTACTGAGTATTGCAATAGAATCCACTTATTCGGTTGAAACAAAGTATTTTAATATAGATAGTTGCAGAAATATATCAAAGTACAAAAATGATTCATTAATAAAAAAATATTCGAGTGGAAAACAATTTGTCATATACATTAAACCTAAAATCAATTTTAAAATTGACACTTTAACGATTTGTGAGAATGCGTGTTATAATATAGTTTTTAACGACGGAAATTTTATCAAAAATGGAGTAGTCGAGTCAATTACAAAAGATTCAATCTATATATCTAATAGCTTCAATATAAACACAGCAAGAAAAAATAAAACTGAATACAAAATTTTAAAGTATAAGATTAATAATATTGCAAAATTGAAACTTTTAAAAGGAGGTTATTCATTCGAAAGTTTAAGCATAAAAGACGCTGATTTAATCACAATGGAGCAAGAGAAAAATATATTCTATATCCCCTGTTGGTATCAGGTAAATTCATTTTCTGGAGATATAGAATTATTTCGTGATTATTTGACATTTAATGGATTTGCTGGTGTAAAGGAATTGGATGGAAATCTTTACTGGAACGAAAAGTGATTGTCTTTGCCCTAATGGCGCAGATATCTAAGAATCCTATCCCACAAACCCTAGCCGCTATGCAACCCAACCTTGTGAGGTAGCGTATCTGTGCGGTGGCATTGAAAAGATTTATTTCCTACTTGCCGCATTAGCACCTAATCTGGCGCAGGTATATAAAGCTACCTATCACTTGCAAACTAGTGCGGATATCACATTCTGGCGCAGCTATATAAAGCTACTTATCCCTCACAAACTGGCTTTGGATATCCATCCTGACGCAGATATCCAAAGCTACCTATCTCTTGCAACCTAGCGCAGATATGCAGCCTAGCCATGTGCGGCAGCGTATTTGTGCGGTGGCGTTTAAAAGATTTATTTCCTGCTTGCCGCATTATAACAACGATAACAGGTTTTAAATAACGTTAAAGAAAAGAATTTCAATTGTGTTTATCTTTATTGGATACCGTATATATTCGTGTTATTGGTCGTTTTAAAAAATAACTGCAAACCATGACTGAAAAAAATATTATTGACTTTGTAGTAGAAAAACTAAACAAGTATCCTATTATTAAATATGACAAGAAAAGTGAAAGCGAACTTGAAATATTTTGTAATAACGAGCAAGGTTTTGACATCTTGTTGCAATTAGCCCAACGTGAAAACACACTACATTTTGGAACTTTTCATTGGCACTTTGACAACAACCAAGAAGAAACTGACGAAATGCTAAATCAACTTGTTTTCGGTTTGACAGGAATTGCTAGACTGAAAGAACTCTCAAAAAATGGTAAAGCATACAAATGGACACTACAAATACAAGACAGAAAAGGTAAATGGTTTGACAATGGAACGATGGGATTAATGAACTTTAATTTTTGGAGCAAGGCAGAGATTAAATATTTACAAAATGATCTATTACCCAAAGAGATTTTATACGCCGACAATGAGACGGAACATTAGTATAGCAGATAGAAAAACGCCTTATAAAATCGATTTTGAAATTTGGTAAGTTTTAGGCTTCATTGAAACATTTGTACAAAGTTGAGCATTTTGCATTCTATTGAACTTTTGTGCAAAAGCTCCAGCACATCGCTAATTCGAAAAACATTCAATACAATTTTAAACTTTTTCTAAAACCAATATTTAATTGTTTAAGCCAATATATATTTACATAAAAATAAAAAGAGATTGGGTAAATGTTACCAATTTAGAAACAAGTGAAACAGTTTCTAAATCTGCCATAACCCCTTTTTCCACTATTAGAAACGTTGTTAGCAACTTTAATAATGCATCTGCTACCATTGAATCAGCTATAAAAGATTTGAAGCTTAAAAAGTCGCTAATGTCAACCAAAATATTAATTCATCAATTAGAAGGGATTGAGGGAGGACTTAGTGATATTGAAAAAAGAGCCTTAAGAGACATTGCTGAATTAGTAGGTGCAAATAAAGTACTGATAGCCGAACAATCGGCCCCCATCCCAATACATCTTGCATTAAAATCTTAAAAACATTTAATTTTTGTATACATGGCTTAACATTCTTTTCCCAGTAATATCTCCCTACTGGCGCAGATATCTAAGAAACCTATCCAACAAACCCTAGCGCTGATATGCAGCCTAGCCTTGTGCGGCAGCGTATCTGTGCGGTGGCGTTTAAAAGATTTATTTCCTCAACCAGTATATTTTTTCAGCAATGTCTCCCGCAGGGTACGTTGCATGAACTTACAATTAAATATGTGTTTGATTTAAGCCATTGGCTTTGTAACAATAGGCAGTATGCAAAACTTCATTCTTGAATTCGAAAATAGGTAATGGCAATTTTGTATTCATGCATCAATAATATGCTTTTGATAACGCTAAATAAAAGATTATCAAACGTGTTGAAAACTATTGGATACCGTATATATTTGTGTTGTACGATACATTACGCCGAGAATGCCCAAATTACATAGAATGAAATTTTTTTTGATAATACTTTTACTGATTTCTTTAAGACCAATTTCAACTTACTGCCAAAGGAATCAATCAGATTCATTTTACAAAGCAAATAATGTAAAATCGAAAATTGAAAATACAAATGGAAGTTACATCGATAAGATAGTAACAAATTATAATAGAATTGGAAAAGAAATTGAAATCTTAGAATTTGATACTGCAAATAATATTCAAACCAAGATAGTTTTTGAATATGACAAAAATTCAAACTGTATAAAAACAGTTTCATATCCTTATTATTACGAAGATAGAATCACACATAACAAATTAGAAATACCATTTATAGACAGTGGTTATATTTTTATTACAAAGTTTGAATACGACAAAAATAATAGACTGAAATCCAAAACTGAAAGAAAGTTTAATGGAGAATTATTTTCAAAAGAATTATATTCTTACAATC
>JANMGS010000366.1:0-7281 GCA_031374745.1 Ferruginibacter sp.
TTTGGAAATTATCCAGAAATTGTTGTAAATATTAATGATGAAAAAGAAAGATTAAAAACATTAACCGATAGTTATTTATACAAAGATGTATTGATGTGGCAGGGCTTAAAAAAGCCTGAAAAAATAATCCAATTATTAAAAGTTTTAGCGTTGCAAATTGGCAGCGAAGTGAATTACAATGAACTAGGTAAGCAATTACAACTAAGCAATGACACTATTGAAAAATACATCGCTATTTTGGAGCTAACTTTTGTAATTTTTAGATTACCAAGCTACAGTACCAACTTAAAAAAAGAATTAACAAAAGGGAAAAAAATATACTTTTTTGATAATGGTATACGCAATGCACTCATAGGCGATTATAGACCTGTAGCCCTTAGACAAGATGTGGGTGCACTTTGGGAAAATTATATCATAAGCGAACTTTGGAAAAAAAATAGTTACGACAATGCCTATGGTACATTTTACTTTTGGCGTACGGCAGACCAGCAAGAAGTTGATTTGATTATTGATAAAAATGGAACACTACATACCTACGAAATAAAATGGAACCCAAAGGCTAAAGCAAGGTTAAGTAAAACGTTTAGTGGCAATTATCCTAACCATGATTTTTCTGTAATACACAAACAGAATTATTGGAAGTATTTGGTGTAAGCAACTAATGAGCGGGCAAATTAAGATATTAGTAGAGTACAATAAGAATAAAATAAGAGTTTGACTATTGTTTAGTGCTAATTTTTTTAGAACAATGATGCAGGATTGTTATTACCGTAACTATTAAAAATGGAATAGTAGAAAATATTATTCTAAAGTTCAAGTCTATTAAACCGATGATAAACATCAAACCCAATAACAGACCAATTCCTACTATGCCAATAAATGTAAAAGTTTTACTTGGGTACTTTTGAAACAACGTAAACAATAAAAACAATTGCCCTACTAAAGGTGATATTGTAAAAGGGTGGAGAACTGACGTTGGTTCTGTAAATAATTTTGACATTATTTCATATTCGGCTTCAAAAAGGAACAAATGATTATTACCCGCCCACTCCAAGTATCCTAAGACCGAGGTAATGATTAATAAAAAATTTAACCATTTGCTTTTCATGGCAATTTTCTAACCTTTATTGTTTGAGGAATTTCTTACCTATTCCTATTCTCAAAATAAGGAATCTCATCATGAGCACTATTTTCTTTCTGCTGCCAGTATGCGAGTGTAACAATATGCCCATCTGTTGTGCGCAACAATCTACCAAAAATTGCATTGATACTGTTAAACGTATAATCTGTAACACCTACCGTAAATGTTTCGGGAGCTTGGGGTATTGCCGGGATTGGTTCATTGGCTACTCCATCTTCTGAAGTCACAGCTGCCACTGGCGCTCCCTTGGGTGGAGGAGAAGCAACAACTACCACCGTAAATTTATTGTGCTCTAATAATTTTTTTAAGAAAGCAACCCTATTAGCCGAAACATTTTTTTCTACTATGCCGCACTTCACTCCATCTAGTTCTTCAAACTCGTGATTTTTATTTATGGCCATTTGGTGATAGGTTGTAAGTTATAAGTATTAGGTTGTAAGTTGACTATGCAAGGGATTGAATGTAATCGTATATCCAGCTAAACAAGCCTACAAATATTATGCCCGCTGCACATATCAATAATGCAAATCTGGTTGCAGGTTGTACATTTATTTTTTCAATCGGCTGTTCATTTTTATCCATAAAAATTGCCCTTACTACTTTTAGATAATAGTACAAGGAAACAATCATGTTTAGTGCTGCAATGGTAATGAACATATAATTAGCATTGGAAGCACCAGCAGTTATCAAAAACAATTTACCAAAGAAACCAGCCGTTGGCGGTATACCAGCAAGCGAAAATAAAGACAAAGCCATTACCCAACTCAACAAAGGATTTGTTTGATAGAGTCCTTTGTAATCATCAATTTTTTCTTTACCAGTTTGAGAAGCTATTGCTGCTGCTACACCAAATGCAGCTAGATTGGAGAAAGTATAAATTAAAATAAAATAAACAACAGATGTAGTTCCTGCTGCCCCATTGCTACTCATACCTACCAAAATAAAACCAACTTGTGCTATTGAAGAAAAAGCAAGGAATCTTTTTATGTTTTGCTGGCGCAATGCAAAAAGATTTCCAATTATCATGGTAGCAATGGATAATAGCATGATCATGTTGTACCATAACCCTTCCATCGGTTGAAAGACTTTATACAACGTTGCCATAAAAATAAATGCCACCGAGCCCTTGGATATCACCGATAAAAAAGAGGTAGCTGCAAATGGCGCACCTTCATATACGTCCGCCGTCCATAAATGAAATGGAACAATAGATAATTTAAAAGCAAAAGCTCCAAATAGAAATACGAATACGATTATCATCAATGGGCTCTGCTGAAGCAATGTAGGCATTTCTGTAAAACTGATGGTGCCGGTTACCCCATAAATTAATGAAATACCAAACAATAAAATACCCGATGAAAAAGCCGATGATAAAATCATTTTCATGGCAGCTTCGGATGATACTCTTTTTTCCAAATCGAAATTTACCATAGCAGCAACGGGAATGGTTGCCAATTCCAACGAAAGATAAAACAATAGAAAGTTTCCGCTAGATATCATCAAAAACATGCCAAGCAATGCAGACAACATCAGCATAAAGAACTCGGGCATGTGTTCGCTCTTTTTAAACCAGTCTGCAAACAATAAGGATATAAGAAAAACACCTAGGCTAAGGATATTTTTTTGAAATACAATTAGTGGATTGGTGTAAAACATACCCCCAAACATACTTCCCACTTCATTAAAGAAAAATCCGATAACCAAATTAGTTAATAATAACACCTGGATGATGGTTAGCAACTTTTCATTAATCATCCCTTTGCCTATTTTTATAAACAAGAGGATAAATATGATGGCAGTAACCAACATTTCCGATTTCATTAAAGTAAAAAAATCATTCATTCAAAGGCTTTTATTTTATGATTGATATTTTTTGCATAATTAATTCTGCTGCAGGGTTTATCAGATTCGTTAACCAAAATGGTGCAAAGCCAATGGCAATTATTCCAAATAACAAAATGATTGCTGCTAACTTTTCGTTCCAAGTGGCATCTTGCAGGTTCTCGTATCCAGCTTTTAATGGTCCCATGGCTGTCTTTCCAATAGCACGTAAAATATAAACCGCTGTTACTACAATAGACATACAGGCTGCAATAGTAGCTATACGATGGAAGCTATCTGTATGTTCCCAAGAGCCTACAAAAATGGTCATTTCAGAAACAAAACTACTAAGGCCTGGTAAACCCAAAGAACAGAATCCCGCAATAAACAAAACCGTAGTAATAAACGGCATCACTTTAAGCAAGCCGCCCATTTCGTCTACTTGCTTTGTATGCGTTCGTTCATAAATCATTCCTATTACCGCAAAGAAAAGGGCCGTCATTAAGCCATGCGATACCATTTGCATTACAGCACCCGTTATGGCTGTTTTGGTAAGCATACCAATACCCAAAAAAATTAAACCACAATGGCTCACCGAAGAATAGGCGTTTATATATTTTAAATCCTTCTGCATCATAGTGGCAAAAGCCCCATACAAAATGGCAATGGAAGAAAGTACGATAATGATATTCGCATATTCGATAGCACCCTCGGGTAAGAGACTTGTGGCTACACGAAGGCAACCATAAGAACCTAGTTTCATAGAAATACCCGCCAGAAACATAGACCCCGCTGTGGGTGCAGATGAATGCCCATCGGGCACCCAAGTATGAAATGGAAACAAAGCACCAAATACACCAAAGCCTACAAACAATAATGGAAAACAAATTTTTTGCACTTCTGTTGGTATATGCAATTTTGATAAAACCATTAAATCAAAACTTTTTTCGGGACTTGAAAAATAAACGCCCAACATACCAACCAATACCAAAGCTGAGCCACCCATAAGCATCAATGCAAGTTTATTGGCAGCGTATTCTTTTTTGCCACTTCCCCAAATACCAATCAATAAATATTTTGGTATTACAGCTATTTCTAAAAAGAAGAAAAGTATAAATAAATCCAAGGAAATAAAAAAACCATAAGCACCTAGGCTTAATAAAATGAGTAAAAAATAGTACTCTTTGGTTTTATTGGTAATATTCCAAGAAACCAATACGCCGGCTACCACCACGAAAGCTGTAAGTAAAATCATGGCTACAGATATACCATCTATGCCAATATGAAAGCTGATATTCCATGCAGGAAACCATTGATACTGCAACTCAAATAACATTTGGGAAATATTACCGCCTGCTCTTTCTTTGTTAAATGCGAATAATAAAACAAGTGACAATACCAACTGTACTGTAGCTCCAGCCAAAGCAACCCATTTTACTTGCGCTGCATTTCGTACGAGCAAAATGGCTATAGCAGTAAGTAATGGAAATATGAGCAATAATGTTAGATTCATATTATAGTTAATTCAAAAAATTATTTCCACACATAAATAAATAAAGCAGCTAGGCCAATTATTCCTATTAAAAAGTAAAGCGCATAATATTGTACTTTACCAGACTGGTATCCTTTTATTTTTTCCGAAATCAATTGTGTTGTATTGCCTGTAAGGTTCATCATTCCATCTACTACATTTTTATCGAACCAAGCTGCAGGTTTTCCAATTAAATTGAACAGGATTTTTTTTGTGATGAAAATGTACAATTCATCAAAATAAAATTTATGATAAATAGCTTTGTAAACACCGTTTAAGGAAGCAGCCATTTTAGCCGGCTTATCATTTTCTTTTTTGTACAACCACATAGCTAAAAAAATACCAAGCAATCCGATTAGAACAGGTGCTAAAGAAAACTGCCAATGAAAATGGCTTTCTAGTTTTGCGCCATCGGAACTTACAAAATGACCAAAAGGAATAAAGCCTGCAAGCAAGGCACCTCCTGCTAAAAGTACCAATGGAAACATCATTGCAAATCCACCCTCGCCATGGTGGTGAACCTCACCCCCCGCCCTATCCAAAAGAGAGGGAGCTTTGCCCCAAAAAATGCTAAAGTATAAACGGAACATATAAAAAGCGGTAAGACCCGACGTGAACAATGCCATCCAATAAACTACCCGATTGTGATTGTATGCTGCCAACAAAATTTCTTCTTTGCTAAAGAAACCTGCAAATGGTGGAACACCCGAGATAGCCAAGCAAGCAATTAAAAAACTAATATGCGTAATGGGTAAATATTTTCGCAAGCCACCCATATCTTTCATTTCGTTGCTATGGATATAATGTATAACGGCACCTGCTCCAAGGAACAACAATGCTTTGAACATAGCGTGCGTAAACAAGTGAAACATAGAAGCTGTGTATCCTAATCCATTCTCGCCGCCAAAACCAGAAATACCCAAGGCAAACATCATAAAACCGATTTGCGACATAGTGGAATATGCCAATACTCTTTTAATATCTGTTTGTGTGCAAGCGATGATGGCTGCAAACAAGGCAGAACTAACACCTACAACAGTTACTACATACAATGCAGGTGCACTCATGCTAAATACGGGGAATAATCTTGCCACTAAAAATACGCCTGCTACTACCATGGTTGCAGCGTGTATCAACGCTGATACAGGAGTAGGGCCTTCCATAGCATCGGGTAACCAAATATGCAAAGGCAACATAGCGCTCTTGCCTGCACCGCCAATAAATATTAATACCAAGCCCCAAGTTAAAGCGGTTATACCTATAAAAGAGGCGCCAACTGCTGTTTTAAATTCAGCAGATTCTGGTGAAGTAAGTCTTTCTATTAATGTATTAAAATCGAGTGTGTGCCCATAGAATGATAATATCAAAATGCCGATTAAAAATCCAAGATCAGCAAAACGGGTTACAATAAAAGCTTTCTTACAGGCTGCAACGGCGCTTGGTTTGTTGTAATAATAACCAATTAATAAGAAGGAAGATACGCCTACCAATTCCCAAAAAATATACATTTGAAAAATATTGGAAGAGATAACCAAACCCAACATTGAAAAAGTGAATAAACCTAGGAATGCATAGTAAGTAGGAAATCTTTCTTCACCCTTCATATATGCGAGGCTGTATATGTGAACCATCAAAGAGATTAATGTAACCACCACCAGCATCATTACTGAAATAGGATCGATCATAATTCCCATATCAATTGAAACGCCTTTTGAAAATTCGAGCCAAGTAAATTTAAAAGGAACAAGTTTTTGGTAAATGCCATTCACTTTTCCAAAGTCGAAAAAATAACCGTAAGCTGTATACAAAGCTATTGCTGTAGAAAACAATAATAAAACAGTACCGATAATGCCAGCAGATTTATTAAAATATTTTCTACCAAATAACCCCAATAGAATGAACCCTACTAGTGGTAGTAAAGGAATAAGTGCTATAGAAATTACATTTGGCATATTCGTTTAATATTTTAATTCCTCTGCTTTCTCTACATCTATAGAGCCATGGCTACGATATAAATTTATAATAATGGCGATGGCTACAGCGGCTTCTGCAGCGGCAATGGCAATCACAAAAATCACAAAGAATAAACCATCCATTTTATTTGGCCATAGATATTTATTGAAAGCAATAAAATTGATATTTACACTGTTTAAAATAAGCTCTATGCTCATTAGCATGGTAACCAAATTTCGTCTGGTGAAGAAACCAAACATACCAATGAAAAATAAAGCCGCACTGATAAATAACAAATGATATAATCCTGGTTCTAGCATTGTATATTTTTATTTCACACAGCGAAACAAAGATAGCAACGACGCAAAGTATAAATATTACTTTGTGATCCTTGTGTCTTCTTTGTGCCTTAGTGGTTCATTACTTAATTTTTTTTTCACACAGCGATACAAAGATTGCAGCGACGCAAAGCATAAATATTACTTTGCGCTCCTTGTGCTTTCTTTGCGCCTTTGTGGTTCATTATTTAATTTTTTTATTTCACAAAACGATACAACGATTACAACGATACGAAGTATAAAAATTCTTAGTGCAACATGTGTCTTCTTTGTGCCTTTGTGGTTCAAAATTATTGTTTAATAATATTCTCTTCTGGTTTGCTACGCAAGGCTATTACAATACAGCCTACCAATGCTGCTAATAATAGAATACTCACTACTTCAAAAGGCAATGCAAAACCATCATCATCTACTCCTAGCATTTTATTTCCAATATTAGCGACCGTTGGTTGCAAGGCTTGTGTTGTATTACCAATAAATGAATGTTGGTACACTTG
>JANMGS010000425.1:0-6236 GCA_031374745.1 Ferruginibacter sp.
CACATTCCAAAGGCTGTTGTGCTTTTGCTGAAAAAATGTTTATTAAAAACAACAGCAAAAAAGTATTTTTTTTCATTGCTGTTATTTTTTGGTTTTTAATAAGGCTATTTCTTTTTTTAATTCAATCATGTAAAGGGTAAGTTCCTCAATTTTCTCCATCATTTTCCTTTGGGTATCGCCCAATTGTAAGCCATTTTTTTCAATCTCTGCCGCTGATGGAATTCCCGGAAGATGATTATTTTTCTCAATAAATTTTTCTACCTCATCTAACGTTTTAAGTTTATATTTTTTATCAAACACATAATCTGCCCATCCAGTTTCCACTACAACTTCTTTGCTTCTTATACTCCCATTTACTGATAATCTTGATGTAGGATTTAGCGTACCTATACCTACAAAACCTGTGTTTGTATTCATTACTAATCCCCAGCCAGAAACGTTACCATAAAAACCAGTTGTCACCGCATCTGCAATACCCATAAATGCAATTGTGTTTGTATTAGCGGGATTATTAAGCCAGAGCCCAGCGGAGTTTCCATCGGCTTGTGTTCTAAGTCTCATTCTGCCTGCAACATCCAATTTGAAGACCGGATTATCGTCAGTAATATCAATACCTACATTACCTGTTGCAGCAGCAACAAAGATTCTAGAAGTACTGTTACAAAATATTCGCATATTTGTATTGGAAAACGTACCTATACCAGCAGATGTTCCTCCAATATTGGTGGCCAATATATTTCCACCTGTGCTTATGTGAGATATTCCATAACTATTATTGGCTGTTTCTACCGAAAATTTACCAAAAGACCCCGATGAATTGGATCCCACCACTATATCACCTGTAGGATAAACACTCATCCTACCTGTACCACCTGCATTCAAACGAAATGCATGATTGGTGGAGGTTCCTATTGCTGCAGACACACCCCCGATGCCTTCTCCAACCACAATAGAATCGTTACCATTTCTGCCAATATGGTACCAACCCGACGTATTATACGGCGTTTCTATTGTAAGTTTTGTGCCAGGTATATTAGTTCCAATACCCACATTTCCGCTATTGTTATTAAAAATATTATTCCCACTTACATCCCAAAAACCAGCACCGCCAGCACTTGCTCCTTTACTACTACTTTTTACAATCCACTTTTGTTCGGTAGCATCGTATTGCAGGTTTACAATTCCTTTATTGGGTATGGTAATATCTGCAGCAGTACCTGTAACAATCATGTCTGCCAACGCCGCATTTACATCCTCATTGTTAAGTTGCATGGTAAATCCCGTCCTATTAAAAAGTGTAAGCAATCTACCATCATTTCCGGCAGTAATGCCTGCTACCGTAAAATCGGCGGTTGGTCCACTAAGCCTATAATAACTAAATCGGGTAGTATTTATGTCCAGCGCAAGATTTATTCCGTCAGCTACCGCCAAGTCACTAGTTTTAAGAATTACATCACCATTTACATCCAGCGCCGCTTGAGGTGTTTCAGTATTTATTCCCACATTTTGTGAGAAAACAATTAGGCTACAAAAAGTTATTACAATGAGCAAAACATATTTTTTCATAATCAAAAAATTTATAGATGATGCTGCAAACTAAATTTTATGATTTCTACTAAAAACTGATTTTAATTAAGTGGGGTTGTTTTATGATTAGGTGGGGGATATCAAGCTAAACAGCATACCATAGCAGCACCAATAAACAAAGTGCTTTAGAAAATATTTAGCGTTGGTCTATATTTTCTAAAAGAGCGAAATATAAAAAGGAAAAAGTGCCAATGGTAATCATAAAAAGTTTTCCCATTATATTTGACAATAATTTAAAAAACATGATAAAAGAAAAAATACTCGTAATAGGTGCAAGCGGACAAATAGGTGTAGAACTTACCATGGCACTTAGGAAAATATATGGGAATACCAATGTGATAGCCAGCGATTTGCGTGAGCAAAATCCATTGCTAGAAGGAACAGGCCCTTATGTGAGCCTCGATGTGATGAACAAAGAAATGTTGCACGTGCAGGTAATACGCCAAGGCATTACACAAATTTACTTATTGGCTGCTATCTTATCGGCCACGGGCGAAAAGAACCCAAACCTTGCCTGGAGTTTAAATATGGCCAGTTTGCTCAATGTATTGGATATAGCCAAAGAAGAAAATTTACATAAAGTTTATTGGCCGAGTAGTATTGCAGTGTTTGGCCCAACATCGCCCAAGCAAAATTGCCCACAACAAACCATTATAGAACCTACAACGGTATATGGAATTAGTAAGTATGCTGGAGAATTTTGGTGTAATTATTATTTCAACAGATGGGGAGTAGATGTACGCAGCCTTCGTTATCCTGGCCTAATAAGTTACAAGAGTCAGCCAGGTGGCGGTACTACTGATTACGCTGTGGAGATTTTTCATGCTGCAAAAGATAACGAGCAATATGAGTGCTTTTTAAAAGAAGATACCTATTTGCCCATGATGTATATGCCAGATGCCATACGTGCAACCATAGAACTAATGGAAGCACCAAAAGAAAAAATCAATATCCGCACTTCCTATAATTTATCGGGTGTGAGTTTTTCACCTAAAGAAATAGCCGATGAAATAAAAAAACATGTATCAGATTTTGATATTATTTACAAGCCCGATTCACGCCAAGCCATTGCCGATAGTTGGCCACAAAGTATTGATGATGGCGTGGCAAGAAACGATTGGGGTTGGAAGGAAGAATATAACCTTTCCAATATGACGAAAGACATGCTGGAAAACCTGTAAATGCACGCTTATAGCCTTTTTTAGCTCGGTTATGCCTTAAAATGCACGGTCATATATATTTTTAAAAAATTAACAATTTATTCCGTTGTTTATGAAAATATACTTTACTTTTGCGCCGATAAAAAAAACTAAAAAACTAAACATGAAAAAATTAATTTTAAGCGCAGCAGTAATTATTGCAGCAATTGGTGCAAACGCACAAACATCATTTGGTGGTCATGTAGGAGCTAATTTTGCTTCTGGTAAAACGACTGACAATTCAAGTACACCTTCTACTTCTCAAACTTTAAAAACTAAAGCAGGTTTCACTGTTGGTGCTGTAGCAGAAATTGAATTCGGTGGCGGTTTAAGCTTCCGTCCAGAATTGAATTTTATTCAAAAAGGTGGTAAATCATCAGAGACTGAAACAACAAATGTTGGAGCTGGTACAATAACTACTGCTTATACAGAAAACCTTAGTATGAGTTATTTACAACTTGCTCCAAATTTTGTTTACAATTTTGACGCAGGAAGCGGAAAATTTTTCGTAGGTGCTGGTCCGGATATATCTTTTGGAATCGGTGGTAAAGATAAATTTACTAGCTCTACTACTTCTACTGTAGCTGGATTTCCTTCGACTTCAACTTCTGGAGATGTTAAAGTAAAATTTGATGGTAAAAAAGATGCAACTGATAATGATTTTCATTTAAAAGCTCTTGATTTTGGTGTAAATGTACTTGCAGGTTACAAACTGTCAAACGGTGCTTTTATTAGCGCTGGATACACAATCGGTCTTTCAAACATTTCTCCATATGATAAAACTACTTTCAAAAATAGTGGTTTCAATATCAAATTAGGCTATTTAATTGGTGGTTCTAAATCTGAATAATAATATTTAAAATTTATATTAAAAAAGCGGCTTTTCATTTCAAATGAAAGCCGTTTTTTTATAGTTTTATTTTAACAAACTAATTTTCTTCAAAAAATATTCCCTGCTAGATTTATGCTTAAAGAAATAAAAACAATATAAAGAAATTCTTATCAATTTTGTATGTAACTATAGTAAGTTTATCGGTTGAGGCTCAAAAAAAAGACAGTAAAGTAAATTTTAATGTAGGAGGAGAACTTGACTTTGCCGCCGGTCATTTAAATCTTGGCCATTCGATAGAAATCGGTGCTAGCCGATAGTTGGCCACAGAGCATTGACGATGGCATAGCAAGAAATGATGGGGGCTGGCAGGAAGAATATAACCTTTCCATTATGGCGAAAGATATGCTTGAAAATAGGTAAATACATGGAGATAGTCTTTTTTCGTACAGTTCTGACTAAATTACCTATTTATTATATATTTTTTTTAATATTTTTCAGATTCTAAAGAGAGAATACTAACTTTGCGCCGTTAAAAAAACTAAAAAACTAAACATGAAAAAATTATTACTAAGTGCAGCAATTGTTGTTGCCGGATTGTGTGCAAATGCACAAATTGGTTTTGGCGTAAAGGCTGGCTTAAACGTAGCAAGCATTACTGGAGATGATAGTGAAGGTTTGAAATCAAAGATTGGCGTAAATGGAGGTGGTTTTGTAACTATTCCATTGGCTTCTACTTTTGCGGTACAACCAGAACTTTTATTTTCTACAGAAGGTGCAAAGATTGATGGTGGTGGAACTATTAATTTAGGTTACATCAATCTTCCAGTAATGTTTCAGTACAGAAAATCTGGCTTTATTGGAGAATTAGGTCCACAAATTGGATTTCTTGCCTCAGCAAAAGTAAAAGATAGTGATGTTTCAGTAGATGTTAAAGATGAATTCAAATCTACTAGTTTTGCTGTAAACTTTGGAGCTGGATACCAATTGGAAAGTGGCCTAGGATTTGGTCTTAGATACAGTTTAGGTTTATCGAACATTATTCAAGAATCTGGTAGCGATGCTAAAACAAGTGTAATCAGCTTGGGTCTTCATTATAAGTTTGGTGGAAAATCTAAAAAATAATATTATTCTTAAGAATACAAAAATGCCTTGCAAATCTGCGAGGCATTTTTTATTGAAATAGTCCGATTTTTGGCAAAGTAAATTATTTTCAAAAAAAATTACTTGTTAAATTTGCATTTCATAAATTAATCACGATATGAAAAGAATGTTTCTTAGTTTGGCTGTAATAATTATTAGTATAACAGCAAACGCTCAAAAAAACAGTAAAGTAAATTTTAATGTAGGTGCTGAGCTTGGTTTTGCTACTGGCAATTTAAATACAGCATATTCCGTAGGTTTTGGTGCTACTGCCCAATTGGAATATGCCATGGATGAAAAAGCACGTATTACAGCAAACTCCGGTTTTATACAATATGTTGGTAAAAAAATATCGGGTACCAGCTTAAAAAACCAGTCAAACACTGTAATACCAGTACTAGCTGGAGTTGAATACGATTTTGCTTCCAATTTTTATGGCTCTGCACAATTAGGTGTGAGCATTTTTACCGGCAAAGTTGGTTCTTCTAAATTTACTTACATTCCAGGTTTGGGGTTTAAAATAAATGAAAAGCTTGATGCGCTCATAAAATACACTGGTTACAGCGATTTAGGCGGTGCTTTTGGTGTAAGAGTAGCTTATACTTTGTAAATAAAAAAAATTATAAAAATCCCTGCAAGTAATGTTGCAGGGATTTTATATTCAAATACTGATGAGTTTGTTCTCGTAAGCGTATTTTATTAATCCAATAAGACCCGAAGTTCTTGTTTTTCTAAAAATATTCTTTCGATGTGTTTCTACCGTGCGTTCACTTATAAACAACGTTTCTGCTATTTGCTTATTGTTTTGTTCCTTTTCAATAAGGCGTATGATTTCAATTTCCCTAATTGTAAGATGGGTTTCCTCTGAGGTCTTTTTTCGCTCGCTTGCTTTCAACATTTCATTTAACACTTCTTGGCTAAAATAAACACCGCCGCCTGCAATTTTTTCTAATGCAGTAATAAGTTCCTGCTTACCTAGATTTTTTAACACATATCCAGCTATATCACTGTCATCAATCATTTGATTTACGAGATCGCCTTGCCCGCTCATGGACAATGCCAATATTTTAATTTCCGGGAATTGTTTTTTTACCATTTTTGCCAGTTCTGCTCCATTCATGGTAGGCATCATGATATCGGTAAGTAAAATATCAACTTTATTTTCAGTTAATATCTTTTCCATCTGCTCTGGATGGTTGGATTCTATTTTTACAATAAATAGTGGATGACCCTCCAATAAAGATTTTAATCCATCAATTACAATCTGGTGATCATCTACAATAGCCAAGCTTATTTTTTCCTGCTTCATACTATCGTAAATATATAATAAATTTCAAAGTATAAATAAACAAATTTTTATCTACCAAACATACATTTATACATTAGTTCAGTTATCATTGCAAGGGTATATGAATGGCAATGAGGGTTCCTCTATTAATTCCACTAGAAAAATCAATGCTGCCTTTTAAATAAGCAAT
>JANMGS010000451.1:0-7305 GCA_031374745.1 Ferruginibacter sp.
GGAGGGGTTTTGGGTAGTGTTATTTTTAATGCAAGAGAAGCGGTGTACTACGATAACTTGGTGGTTGATTCCATTCCATTTCAAAATAATTTTACCGTAACATGGCAGGGAGAAACAGCCGATAGTACAAAAGCATATCTATACCATAGATCAGTAGTTGGCGACAATGTAAAAGCAGCATTACAGTTTAACAACGCTAAAAATATTGTATTTAAAAATATTACCATTGCTGCAAAAACCACCAATAATTTTAACGCTATGTATAGCGTCATACAATTTATCACTAAAAATAAAAACATTCAGTTGATTGGTAATAGAATTATTGACAGCACTTACAATCCTGATCCACAAAGTTCAAACGATGTGGGGCTTTCCTTGATATCAAATATAGATGTAGCGGCGGCTAGCAATACCAACTATCCGGCCTCAAGGGATAGTGGTACAATAATAAATGGCAACAGATTGGTACAAGTTAACAACAACAGATTCTCATCGGCAATAGAACTAAGGGGTGGCTTCACTTTAGATTATGCCAATAATATTACTGTAACTCATTATTTAAACAATACCACTTTAAGCAATAGTATTTTTGATTTAAAAATTGCTAATAAAAGAGGATTCGAAAGCAAATACAATGATAGCCTAAAATTAATAGGCAATAAGATTATCGGTTCAGTAACAGTAGATGGAAAAGATTTGCTGGTGCTTGACAAAAACGACGTGTACCATGAAGGATACAGTAGCATTGCTGTTGCTGTAAATACAGGCATAGGAAGGGCTGCAGGCAAACCCGCCATTGTAAGCAATAATATGATACAAACAAAAGTGGTAGGCACTTTTAATGGTGATTATGTAAACAATGGTGCGCTTAGTGTAAGTGGTGATAGGTGTAATATCATACACAATACATTAATGGCAACCGATACAGGGTATGGTGGAAGTGGATATACCCAAGCTGTATTATTTGCTTTGAGTGGCAGCAGAGATACTGTAAAAAACAATATTTTCTTTAACGCAAATGGCGGCTATTTATTAGGATATGGAGTTACAAATTTAGTTAGCAACTATAACAATTATTTTTACACGAATCATTTTTCTACAAATGCAACATCGCTTTCGCAGCACAAATCTATTTATTTACAAGATGTAAATTCAGTAGAAAACATCAATCCTTATTTCCGAGGGCCAAAGGATTTACACGCAAGCAACATTTTATTAAAAGTGGCACCAACAGTAACCCCTTCCAATATCTTCTATACAAGCGATTTTGATGGACAAGGCAGAACTGGTACTGTAAGCTTTGGGGCAGATGAGTTTACACAACCGGTAAATGATTTGGTAATTACAGAAGTACAACCTGCAAAAGTATTTGCACATGGCTTAAATGATATTAAAATAAGGGTGTATAATAATGGCTCAAGCGCTATTACATCATTTAATACTTCGGTACAACTTACCAACTATCCGGCAGCTGCAGGCGGAGCGTATAACCCTGTAAATGCTGGCTCATTAAATTTTAGTTTTGCTGTTAATATTCCATCGGGTACATCCCAATTAATCACTTTAGGGCAATTAAATATTCCATTATACCGCAATCAATTTAAAATAAATTGTACAAATACCAATGGTGTAGCCGATGAAGTACCATTTACCGACAGTATTCAAAATGATAATTTTTATGCCGGGTTAAATGGCACATACACATTTAATAACTCATACCCAATACAAACGCCTGGCGTCACATTTAACTACTTTACAGATGTAAGTATGCAATTAAAATTAGGTGGTGTATTTGGTCCATCTACGCTTAATTTAATAGCAGGAATGCACGAAGGTGAGTTGCGTATCGACAGTGTTACAAACCGAGGTGCCATAAGCCCATTAATTATACAAAGTGCCGATGGCGATAGCAGTAACACAGGTATTTACAATGGCCAATATAATTTTGCTACAGCCATAACAATGTATAGGGCTAGCCATGTAAAGGTTCGTAAATTAAAGCTCACCAATACGTTATACAATGCAGTAATACTAGGGTACAATAGCCAATTTATTAGTTTTGAAAACTGTAAAATAAAAGGCGGAGATGCTTTAAGAACAATACCTGGCTCACCTATAAGCGGCTATGGCATTTATGCCAGCGGTAACTGGGCAGGCATGACAAATTACAACGATAGTAATTATACTTTTAAAAATAATTATTTTGATGGAGGCGGTTCTGGATTAAATATAAATGGCAATGGACTTGGAACAGGCATTAAAAATATTGTTATAGATAGCAATACATTCATCAATACAAAAGGGGATGCTATAAACACAATACTTGCTACAAATATTTTGATAAGTAATAATGTAGTAGAAACCAATACAGCAGAACCGACATTTAGAGGCATATTTAGTGGTAGCAGCACCGGTTATACACATATAATAAAAAATAAAGTGTATGCAAAAAATGATGCCGTTGGAGTAAGTATGGATGATTATTATGGCGCTCCTTATTTACTTACAGATAGCATTAAGATCATCAATAATTTTATATCTATTGGCGGTGGAAGTATGCAAACAAGAGGCTTATTTTTGGATTTAAAATACAAGCCAAGTAAAATATACCACAACAGCATTTATAATAGAAATACCAATGCTCAAAGTATAGCTTACGATTTTGTTAATATAAATACACTCGTAAAAACAGAGGTGATAAATAATATCTTCCATAATCAAAATAATAGTATCCCGGTTTCAATATATAAAAATATAACTACAGGTAGCAATTACGAAGAGCACCACAACCAGCTCTTTACAAATGGAACAGTGTACGGTATTGTAAAAAACTATGTGAATTTTTCTACGGTAAATACAAACAGCTACCCAACCCTAGCAGCCCTTGCCGTTACAGGCATTGACTACAGCAGCGTAAGTGGCGATCCACTTTTTGTAAGCGATAAAGATTTGCATGTAGATGGTAGCAATGTAAACAATGCAGGTGACTATACGTTTACACCACAAGTACCCAAGGATATAGATAATGAAACAAGAAGTTTGTCTAACCCAGATATTGGTGCAGACGAATTTTTCTTGCCAAACTATGGTATCGTACAATTGGAAAGTCCACTAAGTAGCTGTAACCATACCGCAACAGAAACAGTAAGAGTATGGGTGAAAAATTTTGGCCAAACACCAAGAAGTATAGTGCCTGTGGCCTATAGAATAAATGGCGGTGCAATTGTAAGAGATACTGCCAATATTTTATTAAATGCAGGAGATAGTGCCTTGTTTACTTTTGCACAAACTGCAAACCTTGCAGCTCCAACAAACTACAATTTCGAATTGTGGACTGATTACCGTGGTGATAGCTTGCGTAGCAACGATACCTTACAAATTCTTGTAGCCACTACACCTGCAAACAATGTATTGCCTTACTACACAGGCTTTGAAGGTACGAATGCAGGCTGGTATACTGGTGGCCAAAACAGTTCTATAAAATGGGGCGTTATATTTAGTGGTATTATTGATAGTGCGGCAAACGGATTAAATGCTTGGAAATCTAACTTAACTGGTCCGCATAAAAACAATGAATTAAGTTATTTGTACAGCCCTTGTTTTGATATGAGTGCGGTTACTGGAGACCCAGTTTTAAATTTTAATTTCTCTCACCAACTGGAAAATAATATTGACAAGGCTTGGGTAGAAATGAGCAGCAATGCAGGAGCAACATGGAGTAAAGTAGGCGCTCAAGGTGAAGGACTAAAATGGTACAACAATGCTGGAAATTATTGGACTGGTTTGGATAACCAATGGCATAACGTAAAACATACCCTACCAATAAGTGCATTGGGCGATAAGAGTAAAGTACGCATTCGCTTTGTATTGCAAACGAATGGCACAGTGGTACAAGATGGTATTGCCATAGATGATATCAGCATTTACACAGGTGCGAACCCACCAGTAAGTAATGGCACTTATACAAACAGAACTGCGGTGAGCACAGGTACAGGAACCTTCATTCCAGTAAATGACCCATCTGGAAATAGGTTGATAGAAATAAATGATGCAGGGCAAGCTTTGGGAAATATCACGGTGGATGTAAACCAAACCATCGGTGGCGTACCAACTTCGTACAATGGGCAAAATTACCTTGGAAGAAGTTTTGTAATACGTGTACAAAACCAACCAACCTCGCCTGTTACAGTGCGGTTATTTATTACACAAGCAGAAGTAGATGCTTGGAGAGCGCTTGATCCAACCATTGATATTATGCGTAATATTTCTGTACAAAAATACAGCAGCAATGTGTTGGAAGATTTTGATATTACCAATAATTCATCTGGTAATACATTAAATATTTCACCGGCACAATTAACAAAACTGCCCTATCAAGATGGATACATAATAGAATTTCAAGTAAGCAGCTTTAGTGAATTTTGGTTAACAAAAGGAACGCCTCCACCTGCAAGTTGTTTGGGTAATGGAATAACATTTACAGCATCATCATCTGGTGCAGTTTATCAATGGCAATTGGATAATGGTAGTGGATATAGTAACATTTCAAACAATGCAAATTATACTGGTACAAATACCGCTACACTTTTAATAAACAACGTATCCACCAATATTACTGGGTATAAATATCGCTGTGTGGTAGATGCAATAAACGGCCCAGAAAATGTATTGAGATTTGTACTTACTTGGACGGGAGCAGTAAATACAGATTGGAACTTACCCGGTAATTGGAGTTGTAGCACAGTACCAGACGAATATACAGATGTGTTGATTCCTACAGCTGTTAGCAATTATCCTACAATTAGTGTAAATACATCTGTAAGAAAAATAGAATTGCAAACGGGTACTACAGTAAATATAAATACTGGTATTATGGTAGATATAAAAGGGAAGTGATTATAATAATTGGGGGATTGTTATAATTAAAATACAGGGCTGCTGAGAGGCGGCCCTTATTTTTTTATATTTACACCAACAGATTCTTTTGTATGATGGATAAAATAAATGTTAGGTTAAAGCAAGTAAATTGAGTGTAGGTATTTTATAAAAACCATTTATGTGCATTCACTTTATTTACTGCTTCTACTTTACTATGAATATGTAATTTGCTATAAATATTTTCTATATGCTTGCGCACCGTTCCATGGCTTATAAAAAGTTTATCGGCTATTTGTTGGTACGATAATCCTTGTACCAATTGGCGAAGCAAGTCAGTTTCCCTTTCACTTAAATCATAATCTTGTGGTTGCATTTCTTTTGGGATATTACTTGCTGTTCTTAAAAATTCCAATGTTTTGAATGCGATATGTGGACTCATAGGGGCACCACCATGCAGTAAGTCGTCTATGGCTTGAAGTATCCTGCTTGTTTTACTATCTTTAAGCAAATAGCCTGCTGCACCTGCTTTAATAGCTTCAAATATTTTTTCATCTGTATCAAATACGGTGAGTATTAAAACTTTTATATCTGTTTCTGATGTAATAATTGTAGTTGCTTCTATGCCATTCATTTCGGGCATCTCTAGATCCATCAATATTACTTGCGGTAATACTTTTGAAGAAAGTAGTTTTTCCAATGCATCTTTTCCATTTACCGCAGTAAACAAAATATTTACTTCGCCACTTACCAAAAGATTTTCTTGAAGTTGTTGGCGCAGTGTAGCATTGTCATCCACAATGGCTATGTTTATGGCTTCGTTTTCCATGTTGTTTAAATTGATAGTTGTACAATAATTGTAGTACCTTTTTGTAATGCTGATGTGATATTTATTTCTCCGCCAAGCTCTTTTATTCTGGCAGCTAAATTCTTTAATCCATTACTGGCGTAAATAAAATTTGTATCAAAACCTTTGCCATCGTCGGTTATAGTTATTGTTAAAGACTGGTTATTTGCATCAATTGTGTATTGAGCATGCTTCGCTGCTGCATGTTTTATAATATTTTGTGTTACTTCTTGAATCATTCTAAACAAGTGTAAGGTTTGCTCCGCAGATAAATCTTTCTGTAATGTACCATTACATTCTAGCGCCCAATTCATTTCATTTGCATCCATTACACGTTGCAAGAATACACGTACACGTAACGTAAACTCACTAAGCGTATGACTATTTTCTTGTACCGCCCATATAGTTTCTCTCAACACATTCATCGATTCTCTAGACTGGTCGGAGAGTTGTTGCACTTTTAGTAAAGCATCAGCCACATTATTATTTATTAGTTTATTTTCAATATTGTCTGTTTGCGCTATCATGGTTACAAGGCTAGTGCCTAAGTGGTCGTGTAAGTCTTTTGAAATGCGCTCCCGCTCTTTGCTTACACTCAAGGCAAGCTGGTTGGCTTTGTCTTTTTGTAATTGTTTTTTGCGTTGAAAGTAATTGAATATAAAAAAGCTTGAAAGCGCAGTAGCAATTAGAGAGAGAAAAATAAACCAAGCCTGCAACCAGTATGGTTTTTTAATTTCAAAATTAGCAAGCATAATTTCTTTACTTTCATAGCTATCCACATTTATTGTTTTGGCCAATAATTTGTAACTGCCTGGTCGTAATTTTTCAAAGCTTACAATGGTAGAATCTTTTAATGTTTGAAATGTTTCGTTAAAACCTTGGAGCTTGTATTGTATGACTGGTTGAGAAAAAGGATTACAAATGGCAGGTATAAAAGAAAATGAAATGGTATTAAAATTATACGGTATGCTAAAGTTCTTTCCAAATTCTTTTGTTTTGTTATCTGCTAAGGCAAATAGTAATGAGGGAGCCAAAACATTTGTATCTCTTACAATACTACTCATGTTAAAAAAAGCGATTTCGTAGCTTGTACCTGCTATCAACGTATTTGTAGCTACATCAAACAACACTGTTCTTATATTATCATTCATATTATTCATAAGCGAATTGGTACCTACCGCAAATAAACTTTCATTTCTATATTCATGCAAAGCCTTGTTGGTTACTACCCAATATTTGCCCACATTATCATGAAAAGAATAAATACATCTATTTCCTCCTCTTTCATTTGCAAGTGTAAGGTTTTTTACTATCTTATTGTTTGCATATATTGAAATACCTCTAGCAGTGCTTACCCATAAGCTATCATTGTATTCATGCACATCATAAACCTCATTGCTAAGCAAACCATCTTTGGTGGTAATTGTTTTTTGTGCTACAGTGCTTTTATTAAAAAGATGAAACCCGTCTTCATACGTTAGACCTACATATCCATTTGTAATTTCTTGTAACTTTTCTATAATCGTATATTTTGGTATATTGTTTAGGCTTATCACTTTGCTATTTTTATCCAATTTCATGAG
>JANMGS010000456.1:0-2933 GCA_031374745.1 Ferruginibacter sp.
TAAAACATAAGGAATATTAGCAGGTGGGATTTCTTTATTATCAATATGTGATTGTCTTCTTTTTAAAACCAAGGCACCAGCCAAGGCAGCACAACCTGCAGATATATGTACAACGGTACCACCTGCAAAATCCAATACACCCATTTTAAAAAGAAAACCCATTGGATGCCATGTCCAGTGTGCCAATGGGGCGTACACCAATAAACTAAATAATACGATGAATAAAATATATGCAGAAAATTTTATGCGCTCTGCCACTGCACCCACTACCAAGCCAGGGGTAATGATGGCAAACATTAATTGGAACAATGCAAACAATAAAAGTGGAATGGTTAAGGTAGCGCCACCTTGCAAAGCTGGAGCGCCAGAAGCTACCCCTTTAAAAAACAAATGTGTCATTGGGTTGCCAATAAAGCCGCCAATTGTTTCGCCAAAACATAGGCTGTAACCTACTGTTACCCAAAGCACGCTTACCACCCCAGCAGCCACTACACTCTTTATCATGGTACTAATTACATTTTTGCGGTGTACCATGCCGCCGTAGAAAAAGGCCAAACCAGGGGTCATTAAAAATACCAGCGCCGTAGCCACCAAAATCCAAGCTATATCTGCTCCATTAAATTTACCATCGTCAAAATTGGGTAAAGAAGGAATAAAAATAGCTGCAACAGCAACAATTGCAAGGATAAAAAAGGGCGCCAAATTTCTAATGCTTAAACTTTTCATAATTTCTACTTTAGTTAAAAAATATATCTATTTGTGCTAAAATAGGCAAATAATTGCTAAAATTAGAAATAAAAATTAATTATTTTATTCATTGTTGATAAAAAACTGGCATTTTGCTTTAAATAATTTATATATTATTATTTATAATGTATATAGAATTGGCGTAGGAAATTGAAACTAACTTATATACTTATTGATGAAAGGGGTATTCAAAAAACAAAAAATTAGGTCGAAAAATTTTCATTTAAAACATTTTCAAATGTACCCAACAAGAACCAAAACCTACTTTATGAGTGTCTAAAATATGGTTTAGTTTTTCTAACCATAGCATAAAAGGAATTTCATACAAAGTAGTAACCTGTGGAAAGGATACTATTTTTATTCTCTGATTTCAATAAGTATTTTGCCTACCGCCCCCCATCCTTCCCTTCCAACAAACTCTCCCCCATCAAAAATTCATCTACTTTTCTTGCGCATTCACGACCTTCGCTTATAGCCCATACTACCAAGGACTGGCCTCTGCGCATATCGCCTGCGGTAAAAATCTTGGCTATATTGGTTTGGTAATCTTTCTCGGTGGCTTTTACATTTCCTCTTTCGTCTAGCTCTATTTCTAGTTGCTTTAATAAGCCCTCTTGCTGTGGATGCACAAATCCCATGGCAAGTAATGCTAGTTCGCAAGGTATTTCTCTTTCAGTATTGGCTATTTCTACAAAGCTTGCAGGTTTGCCTTCTTCGGTAATCTTCCACTCTAGGTCTACAATTTTTAGGGCTTTTAAATATCCTTTTTCATCGGCTACAAATTCTTTGGTGGCGGTAGCCCATTGTCTATTGGCACCTTCTTCGTGCGAAGAGGTTGTTTTTAAAATCATTGGGTATTGCGGCCAAGGCATGTATGCTGTTCTATCAGTTGGTGGCATGGGCATGAGTTCAAACTGTGTTACGCTTTTTGCTTTTTGCCTATTAGATGTACCCACACAATCGCTGCCAGTGTCACCCCCACCAATTACTACTACGTTTTTATCAGCCCCTCCTAAATCCTCCCCGAGGGGGGGGACTTTGCCCGCCACTCGTTTATTTTGTTGGGTTAAAAATTCCATCGCAAAGTGAACCCCTTTTATTTCTCTACCTGTAATATTTAAATCTCTTGGTATAGTGGAGCCTCCTGCTAAATCAATAGAATCGTATTCTCGTAGCAAATCGGTTATGCTAACATTTACCCCAACATTTGCATTACAAGTAAATACAATACCTTCTTCTTCCATAAATTTTATTCGCCTGTCTATTACGGATTTTTCCAATTTAAAATCGGGTATACCATAGCGCAATAAGCCACCAGGCAAATCATCTCTTTCAAAAACTACAACAGCATGACCGGCATAATTTAATTGTGCAGCGGCGGCAAGTCCTGCTGGGCCACTGCCTATTACGGCTATCTTTTTTCCAGTACGTTGTATATTCTTTTTGGCTTCTACAAATCCTTTGTCGAATGCAATTTCAATTATATGTTTTTCTATTTCTTCTATGGCAATGGCAGGCTGGTTTATGCCTAGCACGCAAGCACTCTCACATGGGGCTGGACATATACGCCCCGTAAACTCTGGGAAATTATTTGTAGCGCTTAATATTTCGTATGCATTTTTCCATTCTTTTTTATACACCGCATCGTTAAACTCTGGTATGATATTGCCCAATGGGCAACCATTGTGGCAAAAGGGTACACCACAATTCATGCACCTGCCAGCTTGTTCGTTTAGTTTTTCATCCGTGTATGGCAGCACAAATTCTTTGTAATCATTGAGACGCTCTTCCACATTTCTTTTTTGTGGAAGCGCTCGTGTGTGTTGCAGGAAGCCTGTTGTGTTGCCCATGTTTTATTGTCCATGGGTTGCACCCATGGTTACTAAAAGTCAACCCCGTTGGGGTTGGTTGTGAAAAAATTAAATTATAATAAACTCCAAATCCCGTTGGCGGCTTTATGCCCCGATGGCGGTTGACTAAGGAAGCGAATTATCATTTTTATTAAAAGATTTTTATATAACCGCTGTCGGGGTTTACAACCGCCGACAGGGTTTTGAAACTTTTTAATTATTTAAAGAAAAAATTTACACCTTTTCTTTTTTCTTCTTCATCTCCAAAACCTTCTTATAATCCTTCGGAAAAACTTTTACAAAATGTTGCAACTGGTTTTCAAAATCGTTCAACAC
>JANMGS010000468.1:0-11211 GCA_031374745.1 Ferruginibacter sp.
GGTGGCTTAGGTTATCGCAACAAAGGCTTTTTTGTAGATCTTACTTATGTACATCTTATTACCAAAGATTTTGATGTGCCTTATCGGTTGCAAAATACAGCAACGGTATATTCTACAATCAATCAACAAAGAGGAAACGTAGTAGCAACTTTGGGTGTAAAATTTTAGAAAACCAATTGGTGCTTTCAACGGTTTCAAAATGGCAGCAGTGGTCCAGTTTCTTTAGCTTTCCAAAAAAAAATTCTTTCTTGTAATCGGAAAATATTTTTAGCCTAAGCTGTCTAATGCGAGCAACGTTTAATAGTATAAATAAATGTAGAAGCAGTTTGAATTAAATTCTTAAATTACTATTTAGTATCTTCATGTAATTTTCACCGCAGAGAAAATGAGGAGAAAGAGTTGTTGCTGAGAAGAAAGGTTCTTTGCGTAACCTCTTTATACTCCGGCTCTCTGCGGTGAAAAAATAATTAAGTCAAATACTTTCTGCAGAAAAATCTATACCAATTTCAAAACGGCATCCAACACTTCATCCGCTGCAACCCAAATAATTTCAGTATCTTTTTTAAACCAAGTCATTTGACGTTTTGCATAATGCCTTGTATTTTGCTTTATCAATTCAAATGCTTTTTCTTTGGTGGTTTTATTATCAAAATAATCAAACAACTCTCTGTAACCTACTGTTTGTAATGCATTCAGCAATTTAAAAGGTATAAGCTTTCTTACTTCTTCCTCTAAACCATGTTGCTGCATTGTATCTACTCTTGCATTAATTCTTTTGTACAATAATTCCCTATCTATATCAATGGCAATTTTTATAATGTTGAAATCTCTATGTTTTTTTATTCTTTGTTGTTGTGTTATGATTGATTTTCCGGAGTTACGTATTACCTCCAAAGCCCGCATCATCCGTTGTGGATTTTGAATTTCTCCTTTTTCAAAATACAAAGGATCTTCTACCTTAATTTTTTCTTGTAGCCATTGTATGCCATTTGCTTCATAATTTTTAGCTATCTCTATTTTTATCTTTTCATCGGTTTTTGCAATATCATCCAATCCTTCACAAAAAGCTTTTATGTACAACCCTGTACCACCAACCATTACAGCCACATCATTTTTTTCGAAAATTTCATTAATTGAAGCTAAAGCATATTTTTCAAAATCTGCCGCAGAAAAATTATCGGTAATGCTATGCGTATTTATAAAAAAATGAGGAACTAGGGCAAGCTCAGTTGGGCTTGGTTTTGCCACACCAATATTCAGTTCTTTAAAACATTGGCGGCTATCGGCAGAAATAATTTGTGTATTGAAATACCTTGCAAGTTGTATGGCAATATCCGTTTTGCCACTGGCGGTAGGACCGCAAATAATAATGCAGGTTCGGCCTCTCCCCAACCCCTCTCCACAGGAGAGGGAACTCGAATGGGGTTCTTTGTATCTCATATCCTTATCCCGCTTAATCAATCCTTATCAATATTAACTTGTATTTTTGGTATCATTTTCCCATTTTCTCATTTGCACATTTTCACATTTTCCCATTTTCCCATTTTCTCATTTGCACATTTTCCCATTTTCTCATTTGCACATTTTCCCATTTGCACATTATCATATCTCCTCCTCCCCAAATTCTTCACCTTGTTCTTCCGCTTCTTCCATTCCTTCGCCCTCTTCACCTTCTTCTCCTTCTTCTCCAAAACCATCATCCATTGCAGTAGCTTTTAGGTCGTATTTCTCTTCCATTTCTGCAAGTCGTTTGTCTACTATGCCTTTTGTACCATATTGTGAGGGAGCTATGCCTTCGGAGCGCACGCATACAGGATAAGTCAATTTCTTATTTTCTTCTTTATCTACATTAATTAGTTCTACAGCAAAAAACCAACCCTTTACAAAATCGTATTCATAAACAAATTTCTGGTTCGGGTTACGCACTTCTGAAGCTATCGTAGTTTCTACCATTATCAAAGGCTCTGCTTTGTATTCTTTCTCATATTTTTCGAAAGAAATCTCTCTGCCACGCTGCCATAGGTCGTTGCTTCTATAAAAAGTAGCAGCATGTATTTTATCAAATTCGTACGCTATTAATATTGCATGGTGCAGATCTAGAAAGCTACTCGTGTGCTTTATTGCAATATCTCTATACACACTTTCATCTTCCTGAAAATAGACCCTAAATTTTAAAATTGCCATGTTGTAAAAATAGTAGTTTTGGTTGTTATTTGTTGGTTTAAAAAGATTGAATTTTAACCAATAGTTACAAAGATAATGATGTAACGGGCTTGTTTATCAACGAGTCCATATATAAATGTACGATATGAATTCACCGCAGAGAAATGGGTAATAAGAGATTTCGCAGAGATTTTCTGCATAAACGCTAGAATCCCTAGTACGCAGCGGTGAATATCACAGCAATTTAATAAAATATTGTTCCCAATAGTTTTATTAGCATTATCCATTTATCAACCAATTATCTTCGTACCAACTTCTAGCATGTAAGCAAAAGCAGCATCGTAGTCGCTTGATACCTCACCATCCAAAATAGCGTTTCTAATGGCATCTTTTATAATCCCCACTTCTTTGGAAGGTTTTAGGTTAAAAGTCTCCATAATAATTTCTCCCGTTATGGGCGGTTGCCAATTACGAAGGTTATCGGTTTCCTCTACTTCTATGCAGCGCTGGCGCACTATTTCAAAATTTTCTAAAAAGCGTTTTACCTTTTGTTTGTTTTTAGAAGTTATGTCTGCATTGCACAGTTTCATCAGGCTATCAATGTCTTCTCCAGCATCAAATAGTAACCTTCGTATTGCCGAGTCGGTAATATTTTCTTTGGTGAGGCTTATTGGGCGAAGGTGCATTTCTACCATCTTACGAACAAAACGCATTTTTTCGTTTAGGGGCAACTTTAGTTGTTCAAATATTTTGGGTACCATGCGCCCACCCACGGCTTCGTGCCCATGAAAGGTCCAACCATGGCCTTCTTCAAATTTTTTAGTGTTGGGTTTAGCTATATCATGTAAAACAGCGGCCCAACGTAACCATAAATCATCGGTAGTTTCACAAATATTATCAACCACCTGCAGGGTGTGGTAAAAATTATCTTTATGGCCGTAACCATCTACAAACTCGGCACCAGCGAGGGCTACCATTTGGGGGAATATAATTTGTAACAAACCCGTTTTGTACAACAAATCAAAACCGATGGATGGCTTTTTGCACATCAATATTTTGTTTAGCTCTTCAGCAATTCTTTCTTTGGTTATTATTTTTATCCGATCGGCATTATCAGCAATGGCTTGCAATGTTTTTTCTTCGAGGGTAAATTGCAATTGCGCTGCAAATCGTATCCCACGCATCATACGCAAGGGATCGTCTATAAATGTTTGTGTAGGTGCAAGTGGGGTTTGTAGTATTTTTCTTTCTATATCCCCCAGCCCATCAAATGGATCTACCAAGTCACCAAAATCTTTTTCGTTTAAAGAAATCCCCATTGCATTGATGGTAAAATCTCTGCGGAGTTGGTCGTCTTGTAGGGTTCCAATTTCTACGGTTGGGTTGCGGCTGTTTTCTGTGTAGCTTTCTTTGCGGGCGCCTACGAATTCGATTTCACCCCCCCAGGCCCCACCTATCCTCCCCGAAGGGGAGGAAAAAGGAGAAGATTCGGTTTTGATATTGCTTTCATCAAAATTGAAAGCTTCTATTTTGATCTGTGCTGTGCCATAGGTTTTAAAAATATTTACGGAAATATTTTTACCAAAAAGTTTAGCGGCCTCTTCTGCCAATGCAATACCATCGCCCACACATACTACGTCAATATCTTTTGTATCTCTACCCAATATTTTATCCCTTACAAAACCACCAATTACATAACTCTCCACCCCAAGCTTTTGCGCAGCAGTGGATATTTTTTTGAATATGGTTAGTTCTTGGGGTGTAAGTGGTATCTGCATTTGGGTGCAAAAATACGGTAAAGGGGGGCTAAATTGGTTTGAAATAGGAGGTTGGAGAATATTTTCTAGGTAATAATTTCCTTTATTCTTTTTAATTTTCATCTATGTTAAACAATTATAATTTGTTGCCGTCAATTTCATTATACCTTATTCACTCATGACACCGGATTTACAAAACACTTCTAATTTCTTACATTCATTAAGTGAAAAAACAACCAAATAATTGGTCACATTTTATTTTTGATGAACTCACCAATCCTATCCAAAATGTTGTGACTGGGGATAGATTTGCAACAGATATTTCGCTCATATCTAAAAATGACTTAATGACTGTAAAAAGAAAAATAACTGGAAGTTTGATTGGAAATTAGAATTTAAGCAACCAGAGCGAAACATTTACAAATTAACAATTGTAAACAATCAAGATGTCGTTCAGGGTTTAATAAGCTTAGATATCAGACCATGTTTGCATGTATTTTGTTGAAAGTGCTCCTTTCACCTAAGGGAAAACAAACGTATATGCCTTTTTTACTGATAACTTAGTTGCTTTTACCTGAGCCTAGTCTGGGTTGAAAGAGATAAATTTTTTAATTTACCACTGTCAAGTTATTACTCAGCTCTACATGCCCGTTGGGAGTTACTATTAAACTAAAACAGGTAGTGGCTGCTGTAACAGTTACCATATGCTTAACCGTTACCCGAGCAGAGGAAGGCGGCACAATGCTTCCAAGCCACGTCGCAGGGTTATTCCAGTTGCCGTTTTGTACGGTTTCATAAAATGCACATCCATCAAAAAAAGTAACAGGAAAACTATGCTTTTCAATATTGCTTGCATTGGCCTTATTGTTTTTTTTAATAAAGTTGCCGCCAAAATATAGTGAATTATCTATGGCAGCGAGGCCTAAGACATTGCCGCCAAGGTCGTCAATATTATTGCAGAACTCAGACGTCGGAGCAATAGTTTTATTAAAAATATCGTAAACAAATAAATTATTGCAACTGTCAGTATTATTTATCCTAAACGACCCTCCTGCTATGACTTTACAGCCCTTTGCAAAAATGCTGTAGCAACTGCCCCCAATAAAGGCTGTAATTGGTTTGTGTTTTAAAAGTGCAGTATTTTTTTCAATCCCTGCAAGCATACTACAGTTTTGATTATTCACAGAAAAAAAATCTCCGCCAATCCATAAGTCGTTCTCGTTTGATGTTATGCTTCTTACTGTGCCATTTGGGTTAACTGACCATGCATCTAAAGACAAATCAGCCGTATCAAAACGTGCAATCCTATTTTTTGATGTGGCAGCAATATTGGTAAAATCTCCACCAACATATAATTTATTATCGTTAATGTGGAGTGCATTAACTGGATTATTTGGGTTGGGTGCCCAGTTATCCAAAGCTCCTGTATTTCGATTTATAGCAAATAAATGTTGACGACCCTGACCGCCCGAAGGTTCATTTAAACTACCTCCTAAAAATACAAAATTATTGTTGGCTTCTACTGAATAGGCATTTCCTAAAAAAGGAGGTTGCCATGGGAGTAAATTGCCATTTATAAGGCTTAATGCTATAATAGACCTACTTTCTGCAATACCATTTATGTTGGGGAAACTGCCTGCTGCGTAGAGTGTGTTTCCATAAATTTTAAATGATCTAATACTGTGTCCACCGAGTGTAATCGATGGCGCAAGTACTTCCTGTGTACTATTTTTAATCATCACAATACCATTTCTGCTCAATCCATTTACATGTGTAAAAACACCTCCAATAAACACTTGATTATTGTAAACACCTAGCGTATAAACATCTCTAACAACTAGACCTACTGGGTTAGGAAACCATGGCATTAAATTGCCAGTAGCTGTATTTAATTTTACTGCACCCTTTATCTCGCTTTCAACATTTGCATTGCTGTTATTATCTAAATTCGTTACATAAATTTTATCGAAATTTTCACCAACAACAAATAGCGCCCCATTTTGCAGTTGCATTTGTGTAGCATTAGCAATTTGGTTGAAATATTTACCCCATATAGCATTACCAGTAGACAAAAGCAAGGCCGTTACTCTCGTATCGAAAGTACCTCTGGTAAAAGTAAAAAGCGTATCGCCATTTGTACACATGGTTGTAACCCCTGCAGCGAAATATAATGCATTGTATCCTACTCCAAATAAGCCAGCGCTCTGAAACAAAAAATTAAAAGACTGACCATTTATTGTATCTACCAATGCACAAGCATGCTGTGTAGGCAAACCAGGTGTACCAAAATTTCCACCAATAATGAGTTTGTTGTTGTATGTCAAAATTGAGGAAAAAGCCCTTAAACTAGTAGGCGGTAAAGCGGCGGAAAAGTCCCATGATTTTATAGTTCCGGTACCAATTTCTACTGCAGCAAGATTGTTTCTAGATAAAGCACCAATAGCTGTAAAACCACCTCCAAAATATAGGGTATTTCCAGAAACACATAAAGAAAAAACCCCTCCTAAATTAGTTCGAGTAACGGTAGGAAGCCAAGGTTCTAATACTTTGGTAATTACATTTAATGCACTTAAATCTCCTGCAGGCTGGTTATTAATAGATGTCACATAACTACCTCCAATATAGAGTATATTATTGTGTAATAAGAGGCATTGTAGGTCGAACAAAACATTAACGGGTATAGAAAAATTTGCTTCAAAACTGAAGTTAGGCAAAATATGTTCTATCCGTTTTGTAGCAAACGAACTTGTAGATTCACTTTCTTTCTTAAAATTGCCATAAATATAATAGCCTCCATTTCCGTCAGGTGTAGATTTAAGAATCGTCCCCATTATTTTAGGGAAATTTAGATTTGGCTGATCACTGTCTGTAGTAAACATGGCGCCTGCACCTGAGTAAACGCCCACATTATTAAAATCTCCTCCTACAATAAGTGTGTCACCATAGTTTGCCAATGCTCTTACAGTATTATCGACTGAATATTTTGGTGATAATTGCGTTTGGGCATTTAAGTTTTTGCAAAAAATACAGGTTAAAATACAGATTAAAATTTTCATAAAAATAGTAGAGAGCTTTAAAAAAATATATTAGATTAATGTCGTTATAGTCTAAAAAAAAATGAAATTGATTTTACTAGTTTAGTACAAAGTATTTTTTGTTTGTTTCGTCACCAATCAAAAGAAAAATAATAACTAAAGCTACACTCCACCAGCTTGCAACAGCATTCAAAAAATGTAATTCTTATAAAGAGAGAGAAGGGGTAAAGTCACTTAGTTAACTCTGTAGATTTTTAAAATAATATCTATTTATAAAACCTATTTCAAATATATAAGTTCATTTTTACATAACAAAAAATAAAATAGGTACCACTTTGGTATTCATGCTTTCTCTTATCGGTTTCTTCCCTAAATTAATGTTTCGGTTGGTGGAGACACCAACCGATAAAAAATATGCTCAAAGCCCCAAAATATTTTTTAGCCGAGAAGACGGAAAGGCGGTTTTACAAAAAATTAAGGCGGGGAAGGAAAATGCTTTGCATTTCTTTTATTTAAGTAACAAATTTTATAAACCAAAGAACCATTAATCATTGCAACTCTTCAACAACATTCAACAACATTCAACAACATTCAACCCGTCAACCCTTCAACCATTTTCTCGGCACCAATATTGTCTCTATACACTTCCACAAAAATTGACGACCTTTACCGACAATTTTTGACATATTGACTAACAAAAAGATATAGATGAACAATAAGTTTTTTATGCAGGGACAAGACGATGATATGGAGTTTATGCCTATTATACCCCTAAACGAAGATGATGACGGAAACGCAGACGAGCAGCAGATTCCAGCCGAATTACCTATTTTGCCACTACGAAATACAGTGCTTTTCCCTGGTGTTGTAATTCCTATTACAGTAGGCAGAGATAAGAGTATAAAGGCTGTTACCGATGCTTACAAGGCTGACAAATTGGTAGGTGTGGTAGCGCAAAAAGACAGCACTATTGAAGAACCTCAAATAGGCGACCTAGAAAATATTGGTACCGTAGCAAAGCTTATAAAGCTTATAAAAATGCCCGATGGTGGCACAACAGTAATTATACAAGGCCGCAAACGCTTTGAGATAGAAACCATAACGGCCGAAGAACCCTATTTTAAGGCCAAAATAAAACTATTAGAAGAAGAAAAGCGCAAGGGCGAGCCAGATTTTGATGCAATTGTAGGCAGTGTTAAAGACTTAGCAACGCAAATAATTGGCTTATCCCCCAATATTCCGAGCGAAGCAGGAATTATTTTAAAGAATATAGAGAACCCCTCTTTTCTCATACATTTTGTAAGCAGTAACCTCAATTGCGAGCTTAAAGACAAACAGCGCCTACTGGAAATAAGCGACTTAAAAGAGCGTGCAGAACTGCTCTTAAATCTGATGCATACGGAATTGCAGTACACCGAACTTAAAAATAAGGTAACCAACAAAACACGGGCAGAGCTTGATAAGCAACAGCGTGAATACTTTTTGCAGCAGCAAATGAAAGCCATAAAAGACGAGCTTGGTGGCGATAATGTGGCGGAAGTAAAGGAAATGCAGAAAAAAGCGGAGGCGAAAAAATGGAGCAAAGCTGCTGCCGACATGTTTAAAAAAGGGGCAGAGAAATTGGAACGTATGCATCCATCTACCCCCGACTACTCAGTTGTATACAATCACTTGGATTTGATGTTGGACTTGCCATGGGACGAGGTAACCAACGATTCGTACGACCTCAAAAAAGCAAAAAAAGTGTTGGATCATGACCATTATGGGATGAACAAAATAAAAGAACGCATACTAGAATACCTTGCCGTGCTTAAGTTGAAGGGCGATATGAAGAGTCCGATTCTTTGTTTCATTGGCCCCCCGGGTATTGGTAAAACAAGCTTGGGCAAGAGTATTGCAGCAGCCATCAACAGAAAATATGTACGAGTAAGCCTTGGTGGTTTGCACGACGAAAGCGAAATACGTGGGCATCGTAAAACCTATATTGGTGCTATGCCTGGGCGTATTTTGCAATCTATACGCAAAGCAAAAAGTGGCAATCCGGTAATGATATTAGATGAGATAGATAAAGTAGGTGCAGATCATAGAGGAGATCCATCATCAGCATTGTTGGAAGTATTAGACCCTGAACAAAACAGTACTTTTTACGACAATTATTTGGAGATGGAGTACGACCTAAGTAAAGTACTTTTTATAGCCACGGCAAATAATATCAGCAATATACAACCTGCACTGCGTGACCGTTTGGAAGTAATAGACCTTAGCGGCTATGCGGTAGAAGAAAAAATAGAGATTGCCAAAAGACACTTGATGCCCAAAGAAAAAGAAATGCATGGCTTGAAAGAAGCCAGCTTTAAAATGAGTGATGCAGTGCTCCAAAAAGTAATAGAAGATTATACCAGAGAAAGTGGTGTGCGTGAATTGAACAGGCAAATTGCAAGCATTATGCGCTACCAAGCAAAAGAGCTGGTAATGAGGGGAAAATTGAAAGCTACCATAACCAACAATGATGTAGAAAAAATATTGGGCAAACCTAGGTATAGCAACGAATTGTACAAAACAGCCAACATGGCCGGCGTAGCGGTAGGCCTTGCATGGACATACGTGGGTGGCGATATTTTATTTATAGAAACACAGTTGAGTGAAGGCAAAGGCGAATTACAATTGACAGGTAACCTAGGCAATGTGATGAAAGAAAGTGCAACGACTGCTTTTACATGGCTGAAAGGCAATGCAAAAAAAACAGGTATAGACGCAGAATTATTTACAAAGAAAAATGCCCATATACATGTGCCCGAGGGCGCCACACCCAAGGATGGCCCAAGTGCAGGTATCACCATGATGAGTGCACTTGCGAGTGCATACAGTGGTAGGCGCATCAAACCTTTCTTAGCCATGACAGGAGAAATAACCCTGCGTGGGCAAGTACTACCAGTAGGTGGCATAAAAGAAAAAGTATTGGCGGCAAAACGCAGTGGTATCAAAGAAATAATAATGTGCTACTTAAACGAAAAAGATGTGCAAGAAATTAATGCACTATACATAAAAGGTATGAAGTTTCATTATGTAAAAACAATGGCACAAGTATTGGAAATTGCGTTGGTATAGATGTTAGATGATAGATGTTAGATGATAGATGTTAGATGATAGCTGTCAGATGATAGATGGTAAATCGTTAAAAAACAATGGTTTAGTATTTAATGGCAGTTATTAACTAGAAAGAATCTATTTGACATTTCTCGGTTATGCAGCTTTTTTTAAAATTACTAATAAAAAAATCAAAAGCTATTTCACAATCGTATATAGGGTAATAGTTTTTTCGAAGAATAGTTTAGTTTTATAAATCCCATTAGTTAGTAACTGATGGGATTTTTATTTTTATTAATATTTACGGTGATTGACCCCTACAATGCTTAGCTTCACTTGCGCTCATCTTTACTAGTTAATTATATAACAAAATAAAAAAGCGTCAACTCTAATTAGTGAAAACTGGATATTAATAATAAATTTACATTAATATGGTAGTTAAATGCTTAACTTCATATTCTTTTTAAAATTACCACTAACTCACCACTTACCAATAATATATGAAGTACAATATATTTACATTACTAATATTGCTTTTTATTGCCAAAAATGTGAAATCACAGAATTCAAATTGTCCTTCAAATATTGATTTTGAAAATGGGAATTTAAGTAGTTGGCAATGTTTTATTGGTACTACAACTACTTCTGGAACTTCCAATTTAATTAACCTAACCCCCAGTGCGCCAATAATGGGACGGCATGAAATAGTAGATGCTTCGAGTGGTAATGATGCATTAGGTAATTTTCCAAAACTATGCCCCTATGGAGGACAATATTCGGTAAAACTAGGTAATAATTTAAGTGGAGCCCAAGCAGAAGGCATTTCCTATACCTTTCAGATACCGGCCTCAGCAGACACATTTAGCCTCACTTATTATTATGCCGTAGTGTTTCAAGATCCTAATCATATCAGCTACCAACAGCCCCGGTTTTTTGTAACAGCGTATGATGTGCTTACTGGAAATTTAATAAATTGTGCTTCATATAATTATGTATCAAATGGTAGTATTCCGGGCTTTGCAATATCACCTGTAAACTCTCTGGTTTTATACAAGGATTGGACTCCTGCTTCTATTGATTTTACAGGATTAGCTGGAAGAATGGTAAGATTAGAATTTAAAACAGCAGATTGTACGATAAGCGGTCATTTTGGTTATGCATATGTAGAC
>JANMGS010000681.1:0-2574 GCA_031374745.1 Ferruginibacter sp.
ATTTTTAGAGTTTTCGAATCTAAAATTAAAAAAACGACGATAGATAACCCATATAATTTACCCTTTGTTAAATATCCAAAAATATCAAAAGAGCAAGTAAGAACTTTATCGGAAGAGGCGGAGATAATTATTATTGAAGCTGATAATAAACAATTGCTTTTATTAACTAAATAAACCAGTTACAAAAATCTAAAAGCATCTCCATCAAACAATCCCTTGTCACTCAATTTTAGATGAGGTATAACCAACAATGCCATAAACGATAAAGTCATAAAAGGGTCTTCCATACTACTTCCAAGCACTTTTGTTGCAAAATTGTTGATAGCGGTATAATCTGCAGCTACTTTAAAGCCATCATTGCCACTCATTAGTCCAGCAATAGAAAGCGGTAGTATTTTTTGTTCCTTAGCAGAAACAGCACTTACGCCACCTTTTTCTCTAATTACCAAATTTACTGCTTTGCAAATGCTTTCATCGTCTACACCTACTGCTATAATATTGTGGCTATCGTGTGCTACAGAACTTGCAATGGCACCTAGTTTTAGCCCAATATTTTTTATAAACGAAATGGCAATGGGCGCATCGAAATAGCGATTTACTACCACAATTTTTAAAATATCGTTTTCAATATCGGCAACTAATTTTCCATCTTTTATTGTTGCTGGTTTTACCAGTTTATTGGTAATTAGTTGCCCTTCCATTGCTTCAATCACCAGTATTTCTTGTTGGTTATCTTTTGCATGTAAGATAAAATCCGTAGGCTGTTTTTCTGTACAATCAAATTTATTTATTGGAGTTACTTCCACAGATTCTATAAATGTCTTACCATTTTCTGCAACCAATTTTCCATCAATATATGTTTGAAGCACATCAAATTTTATCAGATCTTTTACCACAATAAAATCTGCCGCATCGCCTTCTCTCAAAATGCCATTTGTCATTTTATAATGCAGCACGGGGTTTATACAAGCGGCTTGTAATACTTTATAAATATCAATACCTTTGGCTACAGCACGAGCACACAATTGGTTTATATGGCCTTCTGCTAAGCTGTTGGGGTGCTTGTCATCGCTGCAAAACATCATATTGTCAGCATGCTCATTCATTAAACCTATCAATGCTTCAAAATTTTTGGCGGCGCTTCCTTCCCGTATCAAAATTTTCATTCCATAATTCAATTTTTCTAGTGCTTCTGCTTCTGTAAAGCACTCATGATCGGTAGAAATGCCTGCTTCAATATACTTTTTCGCTATTTCGCCCCTGAGACTAGGCGCATGCCCATCCACAGGTTTATTTATTTTTTTTGCAGCGGCTATTTTTAGCAATACTTCCTCATCTTCATTCAATACGCCAGGAAAATTCATCATTTCACTCAAATAAAAAATATCATCCATGCTCAACAGTTTTTCCACGTCTTTTGCAATAAGTGCTGCTCCCGCAGTTTCAAATATTGTAGCTGGTACACAACTAGGCGCACCAAAATGAAATTTAAAAGTTACTTTTTTACCATTTTCTATCATAAAATATACACCCTCCATGCCACAAACATTGGCTATTTCGTGTGGGTCGCTTATGGTGCCCGTTGTGCCATGTAACACAGCCAACCTGGCAAATTCAGATGGAATAAGCATGCTACTTTCTATATGTACATGGCTATCTATAAAGCCAGGGAGAATATAAAATGTATCTTGATTGGGTGAATGGTTGATTGGTCGAATAGACTTGATAATTCTATCAACTACTTCTATTTCTCCGTAAAAGATATTTTTACTAAGTATATCAACAATATTTCCTTTTATGTTAAATGTATTTTTCACCGTTAAAATGTTCGTTTAGCCGTTTATAAAAATAAATAATATGTTTTTTGATGCAAATGTATTGATATGCTATATTTGTTATGCAAAATTGTTTTGCACTAACTATAAAACGCATAAAATGAAAATGTTTAAAAAATTATTATTCGCCGGGTTGGCCTTTACCGCATTAAATGTAACAGCACAAACTGCAGAAGAAATTGTTGCTAAAAATATTGAAGCAATGGGTGGTGCGGCAAAAATTGCAACCCTTACTTCTGTGAAAAAGACTGGTACTATGAGTGCACAAGGACAAGACTTCCCTGTAACCATGACTATTGATCACATGAAAGGATTTCGTATGGATTTAGAGATTATGGGCACATCAAATTACCAAATAATTACACCTACTAAATCATCTATGTTTTTCCCTATACAGCAAATGACCGAGCCAAAAGTAGGCACCGATGAAGAAGTAAAAGAACAACAATCTGCTTTAGACATTCAAAGTGCATTGTATAATTACAAAGAAAAAGGATCTACCATAGAATTAGTAGGCAATGATAAAGTGGATGGAGCAGATGCTTATAAATTGAAAGTAAGTAGAAAAGATGGTAAAAGTGGCTTTTATTTTATTGATAAAAAAACCAATAGGGTTGTAAAAACAATAACAAAAGGTAAAGGACCAGATGGTGTAGAGCAAGATATGGAAACACCTTATGGCGATTACAAACAAAATGCAGATGGATTTTGGTTTGCATATACAACCGCTTTTCAAGGA
>JANMGS010000501.1:0-5030 GCA_031374745.1 Ferruginibacter sp.
GAAAAAGACAGCATTCATAGTAGTTGGAATAGCAATAACATTTTGTTTTGGCTTTTCCTTAAAGACAATAATTACAAATCAACAAGTAAATAACATTAACCAAAAAGAGAACAAAATGAAACTAGGCGCATTTTCATTGAGTCTAAATGTAAAAGACCTTAAAGTATCGAAAGAATTTTATGAAAACCTTGGATTTACCGTTTTTGGAGGTAGTATGGAAAACAAATACCTGATAATGAAAAACGAACATGCACTCATCGGACTCTTTCAGGGAATGTTTGAAGGGAATATGTTGACTTTCAATCCGGGTTGGGACGATAATGCCAAGAATATTGAAAAGTTTGATGATGTAAGGGAAATTCAGCGTCAACTTAAAGCCAGCGGAATAAAATTAACACTGGAGGCGGATGACAAAACCACGGGTCCAGCAAGTGTTATGACAACTGACCCTGATGGGAATGTCATCTTGATTGACCAACATCGCTAAAAATGCTCATTATTGGTTTCTATTAACTGGAAATAGAAGCTGTAAAAAATAAATTTGGCAAAACTAAATATATTAGTATATTTGTGCTAATCAAATTAGTTGTTATGTCACAAGCAGGATTAAATCTAAAATACTTGCGCAAACTGCGTGGGTTAACACAAGAAGAATTTGCAAACAAACTTGGCATTAAGCGTTCGTTAATTGGAGCTTATGAAGAAGAGCGGGCAGACCCTCGATTGGATGTATTGGAAATAATTGCAGAAATGTATAAGCTAAGCCTTGACGAACTTTTTTTGAAAGACCTAAGCAATGAAAGCGGTAGTTATTTAATGAAACGCCGCCGCCAAAAAATGATGATGAGCGAGGAGCGCAATGTAATTCATTTTGTACCCGTAAAAGCTGCAGCAGGCTACCTAGCAGGTTATGCAGATGCAGAATTTATAGATGAATTAAACACGTTTACGTTGCCCATGCTTGCTGGTGGTAACTATCGAGCTTTTGAAATAATTGGAGATAGTATGCTGCCAACCCCAAGCGGGAGTATTATAGTAGGAGAGAAGACGGAAAGTTTAGATGATGCAAAAAACAACAGTGCCTACATAGTGGTAAGTAGAAACGAAGGTATTGTTTACAAGAGATTTGTACGTAATCCAAAGCAAAAAGGCAAAGTAACATTGGTAAGTGATAATCCAAATTACCAGCCTTACCAAATAAATGCAGAAGATATTATGGAATTATGGGCAGCTCAAGTGGTTATTGGAAAAGTAGCTTCACAACAAAGATGGGATGTAAATTCTCTAGCAAACTTGGTAAATAATTTACAAGACCAAGTAAGCACTTTGAAGAAGAAGATGAATTAGGAATGAGATGATAGATGTTAGATATGAGATGTTAGATACAAGATGTTAGATACAAGATGTTAGATACAAGATGTTAGATACAAGATGTTAGATACAAGATGTTAAATACAAGATGTTAGATACAAGATGTTAGACACAAGAAATTAGGTACTTGATTTTGTAATGCTAAATATACATTGTTTGTTTCTAATATTCATTGTTTGTAATTTAGTATGCAAACTAAACTTCTAAACTTCTAAACTTCTAAACTCTCTAAACCCTCTAAACCCTCTAAACCCTCTAAACCCTCTAAACCCTCTAAACCCTCTAAACTTCTAAACCTTCTAAACTCGTATCTTCTACTCAAACAAAACTGTATATTTACTAAACGATAAATTATACTAACAACTAACCAACTAATCAACCAAACACCCATCAACCCCAAAACTCGTAACTTTATTTAGATACATCAAAAAAACAAATACATCAATTAAAAAACAAAAGCTATGATCAAATTACAAATTGTAGGAAACCTTGGTGCAGATTGCATCCAGAAAGAAGTGAATGGTAAAAACGTTATTAATTTTAATGTGGCACATTCAGAGAAATACAAGGATGCACAGGGAAATGTAGTGGAAAAAACTACTTGGGTAAATTGTGCTTATTGGACAGACAAAGTAGGAGTTGTTCCCTTTTTGCTAAAAGGCAAAACGGTATATGCAGAAGGCATACCAGAAGCAGATGCTTACACCAACAAAGAAGGTGCTGCTGCAGCCACGCTAAGAATGCGGGTACAAAATCTTCAATTGCTGGGTGGTAATACGGAAGCTCCTATGGCTGGACAACAACAACAGCAAAATTACAACAAGGGCAACGTTTCCAATACTGGGGCTACTCCACCGCCTGTTGTAAGGGCACAACCGGCAGCGGATATGCCTTTGGATGATGATTTACCATTTTAAAAAATTGCAAATTGTTAAACACAAGCTTCTCTTTTTGAGGAGCTTTTTTTATACTGATAAGTTTAATAGTTTTTAGTTCAAAAGCTGGATTTAATACTGCTCTCCCTCATTTGGAAAATCCCTACTTTTTACATCTTTAATATAGTTTTGTACTGCACCAGTTATTTGTTCGTGCATATTTAAATATTGGCGAAGAAAACGTGGCTTGAATTCTGTATTGATACCAAGCATATCGTGCATTACAAGCACTTGTCCATCGCAACTACCGCCTGCACCTATACCAATGGTAGGTATGTGTAAACTAGCGGAAACTTCTGCAGCTAGCGATGCTGGTATTTTTTCCAATACAATGGCAAAGCAGCCTGCTTCTTGTAACAATAGAGCATCTTTTTTCAACTGATTGGCTTCTGCTTCTTCTTTTGCACGTACAGTGTAAGTTCCAAATTTGTAGATACTTTGCGGTGTGAGCCCCAAATGTCCCATTACAGGCACACCACTGTTTACAATTCTTTTTATGGATTCAACCTCTTGCTCACCGCCTTCTAATTTAATAGAATGTGCTCCCGTTTCTTTCATAATCCTAATAGCAGAATTGAGTGCTTCTGTAGAGTTTCCTTGGTAAGACCCAAAAGGAAGATCTACGACCACCAAACAACGGTTTACACCTCTTACTACAGATTGTGCATGATATATCATTTGTTCAAGTGTAATAGGAAGCGTGGTTTCGTGTCCTGCCATCACATTGCTTGCACTATCGCCTACCAAAATGATATCGATACCAGCAGCATCAAAAATTTGTGCAAATGAATAATCGTATGCCGTAATCATAGAGATTTTTTCTCCGGCCGATTTCATTTTTTGTAAAGTATGCGTGGTAATTTTTTTTATTTCTTTGTTTACAGACATAGCCCATGTTTTAATTATCTAAATAATAGCGAAAGGGGAGTTGGCTCTGCGTTTAGAATAAAACAAATCCTTAAAAGCTCGCAATGATATTGTAAATGTAGAAAAAAGATCAGAAAACGAGCTTTATTTGACGTAAAGATTTATCATCGCCTTCCGAACTGTTATTTTTCATTACTGTTATAATTGCAAATGGTATTTTACAGAATACAATGTTTTTTGTTTCATTGTAATACCATTCTTGTGATATAGAAATTTTATCAAAAATAGCTGCTTTTATTTCTGTTCTTATTAACTTAGTTCCTGCTAACATTCCAATACTATCATACATTGGGATAAGTATAGTTTGTAAGTTTAGCAGGTTATTTTTTTCAATTTCATTTATGGTAGTTGCTTTATTTTCTGGTACGGTAAAGCATTTAATTTTATCAGATTCTATATATGGCCAAAGGGTTTCTATTAAATTATGACCATACATTTCTTTTAACTTGTTATCTTTTTTGATGGTGTCTACAAATAATTCTGTGCTAGTTTGCTTTAAGTATATAATCTTGTCTTTTTTTGGAAAATGAGTTGTATAATTTTTATTAAGTGCAGTTGAAAAATATTCGCTTTTGCCTAAGATAATTCCACTTGTAGATACAACATGTAGCCTAGGAGAAACACGATTGATGGTTGAATAAAGTAATCCATTTTTTATAAATAAAATTTGTGTAACCCACAACTCTCCTTTTGGTTCAAGTAAATCAAGTTTTCTTTTTTTATTTAGTGTTATGGTTAATTCTCCTTCATCATTCGTGTAAGGCTCTTGCAATGTATTATCAAATCCAATATTGGAATAATCTTTATCAAAAAAATATTGAATGTTATTTTCTGCTACATTGCCTGCTTCAATAGCATGAAAGACTTTTATTTTTTTCGTTTTTGCTTTTTGGATTAGTAAATCCCTTAAATCTGGATTATCTATTAATAAACTATCATTTCTATAAATCGCCCATTCTATCTCTTTTTCTTCTACAAACTTATTAAATGGCGTTTTATCTATCGTATAATAATTTTGTGCAAAAATGTTTGACGATTGCAAAAGAAAAAATATTAGAACCCCTTTCATAAAATAAAGTTTAGTGGAGATACAATCTATAATTTATTGGCAAGAGTACAATCTTGTAGCGTTGTAAAATAATGTTATTTATAAATGGGGGCGAACATAAATACATTGGTATGGCCTTCCAGGATTAGTGTGGCTAAACAATTAAATATTATATAATTCAGTTTCATTCAGAATTACTCATTTATCACTCATAACTCCTCATTTCACTTCTTCCCACAAATGCTGTATCAAGCCATCAGCCAAACCAATTTTTGGAACTGAAATTTCTTCTGCACCAGCCCATCGCATCACGTTTATGTATATGAGCAATGCGGGCACTATCACATCTGCTCTATCATCTCTAAAACCATATTTTGCTATGCGTTGGTTTAACGACATTGGCTCTAGTTCATTGTAATACTCCCGCAATAATTCTAAAGGCAATGGTCTTCCTTCTTTTCTTTTACTCAAACTAAACACTTTGTTGATGTTGCCACCGCTACCAATAGCCATTACCGTTTTGTGCCCTTTTGTTACAGCCTTAATCGTATTCTTTAAATCTTCCCAATCGGCATTGGTAACCATACTTTTTAATATACGGATGGTCCCAATGTTGTAAGATTTTTTATAAATCAATAGGCTATTGCTAAAAAAAGAAATCTCAGTACTACCGCCACCTACATCTATATACATGTAGCTATGGTCTTTATCCATATTTTCTGCTACATGGTTTTCGTATATCAGGTTTG
>JANMGS010000514.1:0-3655 GCA_031374745.1 Ferruginibacter sp.
TTTGCCATCAAGTTCAAAAAAATTATATTCTACCGCTCCATGTATTTCAGTTATAGCGGACTTGAATCTTAAATTTCTGGACTCTATTCCTTTTGCAGTACTGTTTTTTTTATCATCGCCAGCTACCACTCCATAAGTAAAGCCTGTTCTTAGTATGAACTTGCTACTAATATCGTAAGACGCACCAAGACCGATTGCTGGGTGCGATTGGTCTAAGGTTACCCGTTTTCCTTGTAAATCTCCTTGATAAGTGGCAATACCTCCAAAAATGTCTACATGAAGATTTTGGCAATTTGCAACATGCGGTAGCAATGCCAGCAAAAGAAGGCTTGTGTATTTCATACAATAAATGTTTTAAGTAGAATATTGCCACGAGTGGTTTCCAAAAACCATTCCATTTTTACCCTTAAAATGTTAATGTATGAATCCTTTGCTAGGGATTACGAAGGCGCAGGGTTATTTTTATTGGATTTTAATGAAGTAATTAAACATTCATATCAAATAATTCATTTTTTATTGCATATAAAACAAGACCCGCCGTATTGCGACAGCCTGTTTTTACTAATAAATTATTACGATGTCCATCAACCGTACGCTCGCTTATAAAAAGTTTTTCTGCAATTTCTGAGGTGGTAAACTCTTTACAAATTAATTGTATGATTTCTTTCTCTCTTGCTGTGATGCTATCTATTGGTAATAGGGAAAATTTTTTTTGCCTGGTTTGTACATGGCTGTGCATAGCCCTAATAGTTTTTTCATTAAAATAGTAGTCGTGTGTTACAACTGTATTGATTGCTTTTTCTACTTCATCTGGTTGAGAGTTTTTTGCTAAATAAGCATTAGCGCCTTCTTCTATAAGTTTGTTAATAAATTTATCTTCTTCATGTACCGTAAGGATTATGTTTTTGATATGAGGATACTTTGTTCGAACTACTTTCATGGTTTCTATGCCGTTTAGGATTGGCATATTAATGTCTAAAAATATTACCTGAATTGTTTCCGTACTTGCTTCCAATTTTTGAAGTAAATCTGCTCCGTTTTCTGCATCAATAACCACCTGAATATTATCAAAACTGTTGAGCAAAGCAATAATTCCTTTTCTAAATAAAACTTGATCTTCGGCTATGGCTATATTAATCATGTAATATGTTTTTTGAATATGGAATACTAATATTGCACTTAAATCCAGTACCTATGCTTGAGACAAATTGTACGGTGCCATCTAAAATGAGCACCCGGCTTTCAATATTTTTTAAGCCAATTCCTTTTTTCTTGCTGTTTAGTAATAGATCTGAACCGGCACCATCATCACAATAGGTAATAAAAATGGCATCTTCTTTTTTTACGATAGAAATATCTACTTTATCTGCTTGAGCATATTTGATACAGTTCGAAGTCAATTCTTGCATGATTCTATAAATAGCCAATTCAGCCGTAGGTTTTAATCGCTCTAAATCATCTGAACAGTGAAAATTTATTGCCAGGTTTGAGAGCTCAGTTAGCGTTTCGAAATGGCTTTCCAATGCTTGCTTTAAGCCCAATAATTCCAACTCAAAAGGGGCCAATGATCTGGCAATTCTTCTTACACTGCTTATGCCCATTTCAATCAGTTTATTGCTGCTATTAAAAACTTCAGGCTCAATAACAGTTCCAGGTTTTAATTGGTTTATAGATAAGGAAAGTGTAGAAAAAATACTTCCTATTTCATCATGAATATCTTTGGCGATATTTATTCTTTCGGCTTCAGCAGATTCTATATTTATGGCTAATAATTCTTGCTTGTGCAAAAAATCTTGTCTAAATAGCTGCTGTTGTTTCTGTAATAACCCTTTTCTATATCGTACAAATACAACCACAAACCCCACTGCAATAATAGTAAAGGCAAGTATGGCTACTATAATGCCAAAATAAAATTTCGCTTTTTCCTTTGCTTCCATAATCCAATGGCTATTAATATATACAGCAATATAGTTAAAATTGTATGCATGAACCATACATTCATTCTGAAACCAAAGTTGAGTTTTTCAATGTATTCGTTAAAGGAGGATAGTAATATTGACCCCGTAAAATAAATAAGAAAACCAGCATTTATGAAGCGAACAGAGATTTGTCTTTGTTGAAAATTTTCCAAGTTAGAAACTTCCATTACGAAAGAGCTAATGGAAAGAAAAATAATGATTAATGCTTCTATAGATCTTGCGTAAGTATTGTATGTATAAATATTCTCTACCCAAATGGAATTGCATATAGAAAGAATTGTAAACAGCACCGCCAATATTTTATAAAGCTTGCTTGGCCAAAAACCTTTTTGTTGTATAAAATAGAATGCTAAAAGTACGAGGAATTCTAAAATAGTATAAATATGAAGAATTGGATAATTATTAATTCGGTTTAGCCATAAAATAAATGATATTATCTGTACAGTTACAGATAATATCAAATAAAAAGTTACAATTTTAAATTCTTTGGAATATTTTTTATAATTTATTAAAGCTATTACAGTTGGTGCAAATATTATCCAAGGGCCATACTTAAAAATAAAATCTCTTATCTCATTAACCATACAATAGGATTCTTATTGAAACTTTTTTAAATAACTTTAAGGAATAATCCCTGTTACCAATGGACTATCAATAGGGCAAGTAACTGGACAAGGATAACTAAAATCAAAACAACCTGATGTATCCTCATCATCCACGTCGGCAGATTTCACGGTTTTTGTAATTTCATAAATATCGGTACCAGGGTTGGTTACATTACCATTTTCGTCTCTAGTAAATCCTGAAACTACTACAATAACCATGGCAGGTTTGGTTTGGAATTCTGTGCCTTTTGGTGTAACAACCTCTACTTGTTTATAACCCATATAAAATCTATAAGCAATCTCAGCTGGGTCAGTACCTGGGGGCAACACTTCGTTTATCATATCTATTACTTCTTGGTGGGTAATTGTAAATGCCATTGGTATACCACTATCCGATTGATGAACTGTTCTCCAGGTTGTAGTATATTCTACAGCCTCTTTTACTGAAATTTTGAAATTTTTTGCTGACATAATAGTTATGTTTTAGTTTAGATATAAAGTTAAGTAAAGTTAAGAAGGCTAACAACATAGCCTATAGGTATTTATACCTGTATTTAATTTCAGGTATAAAGACGCTTATAAAATATGTTTTTTGTATTCATATTTGTGAAGTCAATGTAGTTTTTGAATAGGTCATTTGGTTTTTGGTTTATCAAAACGTAAAACACTAATTCGAATCTAAAAATATATCGCTGGGGGGTAATTTAATTTTTATAAGACCTACTAATAAAAGCTACAAAAGCATTAAATGTTCTTTAGGCAAGCAAGCCGGGTGGGGGCTCGTAGGTTTTGCAGCTTAAAGACATTCTAAAACAAGTAAGGCTATCCAATCATTAAAAATTGGATGGCCTTTTTTATTTTACCCTATAAATACTTAATATTGGCCTATTGAGCTAGCTTCAATAACGAGGACAATCGGCAATTATTATTGCAAAAAAATCAGATTTAAGTTTATTACAATTGTCTTTACCTAGCCCATTATTTTACCTTCTTCTTTATATGAATGAATATTATTAAAAACTTTAAACATGGCATCTTTTTATATACTTGAACATGTTTCGGGTAGGTTTG
>JANMGS010000515.1:0-3151 GCA_031374745.1 Ferruginibacter sp.
TAAAACGCCATTGGGGAGAGGTAAAGAAAGAAGTGAACTGGCTAAAGGTTGTAGCTACAGGAATATTAACAAGATGCTCCTGTTCTAAAGCGAATGTATCATTTTTACCAAAAACGATGTTTAGAACAATGCCCATCACTACTATTACCAGTGGTGCTGGAATCAGTTTAAAAATAGCGGCCTTTTTTACCAATACCTTTTCCCAAAGTACTTGTATCAATATACCCAATACGCCAATTAAAACTGCCACAGGGGTTATATAGTTGACAGAATAAAAAATTTCAGAAAAAGTATTGTTGCTGTCTTTTTGAAAAAAAGCTTCATCGCCTGAAAAATCTTTATCGAAACCAACCAAATGTGGGAGCTGTTTCAAAATAAGGATAATACCAATGGCAGCTAGCATTCCTTTTATAACGCTATTGGGAACATAGTCACCTAAAAAGCCAGCCTTTAAAAATCCAAAAACCAATTGAATAATACCAGCAATTACTACCGCAAGTAAAAATGCCTCATAAGAAGGTAGTTTACCAATAGCTACAGCTACAATTGCCGTCAAGCCAGCAGCCGGTCCGCTTACGCTTAAATTGGAGCCACTAAGAGATCCAATTACAATTCCTCCAACAATACCACCAATGATTCCGGCAAAGAGATTGGGGGCATTGGACCCTAGCGCAATACCAAGGCAAAGGGGTAATGCCACTAAAAATACCACCACAGCGGCTGGCAAATCTGCCGCCGCATTTTGAAATAATTTTTTCATTATAAATTTTCAGGAGAAGCTCATAATAGAGCATATAAAAAATGTAGAAATAGTAAATGATGTATTAACCAATCATTACATTAGGCGGAGGTTTTACAACATCATCTGCAAGATAAAAGGGAAGCTTGGTTGAATAAAGACCAGAGAATGTGTTATTAACCGACAGCGTTGGGTATAAAAAATAAAGATGATCACTAAGAAATTGATAATCTTCATCTGCAATATTTATCTTTTTTGCAGCAGCATCATTTATATCTACTATTTCTTCTGTTGTGTAGTTGCCAAAGCAAAAGCTGCGAACCGCCTGCTTTATTGGGAGCACTTGCAATACAAATACCAGCATCAACAACACAGTTATGACTTTTTTAGATTTCATACTGGTACAAATATAAAGTCTTATCTCGGCAAAGGGTTAATAAATTAATCTGATGAAATTTTTATACCAGATACTGCTATTCACAAATGCAACCCTTTCTATAACAACTACTGCAACACTTTATTTTACACAGCATGAAGCAGCAAGCGATGGCATAGGTTTATCGAAACTGAGTCTCTCACTCTTATGACAAATCCGTAAAGATGCGACGATTAATGATGCGGATAGATTGGGTGCAATTCTCATTTTAAAAATTTAATATTAAAATAATATGAAATCAATTAATTTTTTGTTAAATTTATTTTCTGAAAAAAATCGCTTTATATAATATTAAAGGCGGAGTTGGCAAAACAGGGGCTATCTGTATTGCTATGGGATCTAGATCCACAGGGAGGCAGCAGTTATTTTTTTGATTTAGAAAATAAAAATGACAATACACATGCCAAACTATTTGATAGGTATATTACCATTTATGATGTTATCCAATCTACAGATAATTATCAGATAGATGTTATAAGCAATGATTCGAGGTTTTCAGATCAATTTCTCAACAAGGCATCACGCATTACAACACTTGATTTTATAAACCACGATTTAATTGACAATACTTTAAAAGAAGTAAATGACGATTATGATGTGTGTATTATTGACTGTTCGCCAGGCAGGTTTTTATTACATGACAATATTTTTAATGCCGCCAATCTTATTTTAATACCAAATACCCCTACCCCTCTTTCGGTTTATTGCACTGGGTTATTTATGCAAGATCTTAATACGAATATTAAAACAAAAAATAAAGTACTTAGTTTTTTTAATATGGTAGAAGCAAAAAAAACCTTGCACCGAAATTATATCAATTCCAAAGACTACGATTTCAATAATATTTTAAAAAATTATATCCCATTTTACTCCGATATAGAAGCCATCAATTACAATAAAACATCCATATTTCACCAACTGAAAGAATCCAAATCAAATATTTTTTATTGGAAATTATTTACTGAAATATGTGATAGACTACACTGGGACTTATTAAACAACGGCGCCTTATTGTTAAACTTACAAGAAAAACAAACTGGAGTAGAAAATTTTGAAAACAAAGATTATTTAAATCTAATAGAGGGAAAAAACTTTAAAACGGGTTAGTAGTAAGGTTTAACTTTTTACAATATTTTATTGTTTATTTGATATTTTACAATTCTTATTTTTTTGTGGTTGTTGGTATGTAGCTTAGGTAGTAAACCCTACCCTGCCAACAATTTGTTTTAAATGTTGTATGTAAAGTGGTTTATTCAAATGGCATTATTTGTCGTGCGTACATATATATACACAGGCACACCTTTATGTACCAGTTATGGCTGCAAATGGTTGTGCTATGCAGGTGTGAGACCAAGCGGTGGCGAAGAACTTAAAAGAACGCAAGTGAGGCGAAACGAATAATTTATAGCTCTTTTCCCTCTATAAGTTGCTTCCATCATACAAAGGTGCCCATACATCCAACAAACACACAACGCCTAGGCTTGGTCTCCCGACCAGCCGACCCTTTTTAATATACTTTATCAGCCTGGCGCAGGTATGTAAGCAACCTATCGCTTGAACACTAGCGCGGATATGCAGCCTAGCCCTCTGCGTTAGCGTATCCGTGCGGCCCTATATAAAGCAATAATTTTTTTAATTCCAAAATCCAATCAACAACCTATTTTTTGTAAATTTACTAATGAGCAAAAAATATAAATTTACAGACAATAGCAAACTATACTTTGTAAGTTTTGCAGTTACCAACTGGGTAGATTTATTTATACGAGATGTGTACAGAAATATTTTATTGGACAGCATTAAATATTGCCAAGCCACAAAAGATTTAGAACTGTACGGTTGGTGTTTAATGACAAGTCATGTACATTTAATAATCGGCTCTAGCGGAAATGCACTGAGCAATATAATGCGAGATTTAAAAAGGCATACATCGGAAGAACTACATAAAGCCATTGAAAATAATAAAACAGAAAGTAGAA
>JANMGS010000550.1:0-3390 GCA_031374745.1 Ferruginibacter sp.
TTTGACGAGAAAGACCAATCGTTCTATTGGCTAGCAAAACATAAGGATTTATTCTTTTATCTTTTGCATCTATTATAAATCCACTTTTGTTGCGACCAAGTCTCACCAATGGAAAATCTCTTAGCAACAAATATTGATCAAAAGTCATATTCTTTTTCAAAGGATAATGACGGACTTTAATTTTATTCTGAAATTCTTGTTGTAATTCTTGTTTATATTCTGAAGGAGTTTTATCTCTAAATAAATTGGCTAATGAATAACTTAATGAATCAATATTATCATAAAATCGTTTACCATTTTTTTCTCTCAGTCCATCTGCTCCCAAATCTACATATACATCAAATATTGGTACAGAAGTGCTAAGCATATTTCCATCTTCGCTATATATGGTACCTCTTTCTGCTATTATTGGTTGCGTTCTTATGTGCAAACTATCGCTCATGCCTTTCCAATATTTACCTTCTGCCTGTTGAATATAAACGGCTCTACCAAGTACAAATACGCAAAGCACTATCATGCATAGAAAGCATAAATAAACTCGCCATAATATGTCTTTTTTTATATCCATTTGTGTATCCTACACTTTAATTTTACTTTATCTACTTTATCTACTTTTCACCGTATCTACTTTTATTACTTTCATTGTATCACTTAGTACGATGGGTGGTACTTTTGATTCTTTCAATCCCATCGGCTCCACCACTTTTATTAATTCGCTTGCTTTGCTTCTAAAAATCAAATCGCTTTTCACCGTTTTGTATTCGTACTCTAGCTCATTGATATTTTTTTCGGTTGTTGCAATCTTTCTAATCAATTTATCAGCGTAGTGACCATTGTATATGTAAATGATGGCAAGTAGTGCCAAAAAAAAGAAGAAAGGAATATTTTTAACTATCCTATTGTAGTTAAAAACCTGTTTCCATTCTGCCTTGGCAACTTTTGGTTCCTTATTTACTTTTTCTGCAATCATTTATTTTTTTTGTGCTACCCTTAATTTTGCACTTCTACTTCTTGTATTTTTTTTCTGTTCATTTGCCGATGGCACAGTTGGCTTTTTTGTAATAATCAAAAAGGGGTTTTCCAATTTAGTACCATACACATCATCCACTTCTTGCTCCTCAATAGATCCATTTTTAAAAAAATTCTTTACTATTCTATCTTCTAATGAATGAAAGGTTATGACCGCAATTCTTCCATCCTTTTTCAATACACTCAATGCTTGTTGTAACATTTCTTCCAACACTTTCATTTCTTCATTTACCTCTATACGCAATGCTTGAAAAACCTGCGCCAAATATTTATTCGGATTTCCTTTTACTACCGATGCAATAGATTGTTTAAATGCATTGATGGTTGTAAATGGTTTTATTGCTCTTTGATCAATAATCGTTTTTGCAAGTGTTTTGGCATTGGTAACTTCTCCATATTTTTCAAACATTTTATGCAATTGCAATTCGGAAAATGTATTAAGTACCGAAGCCGCCGTTACTGTTTGCCTGTTGTCCATCCGCATATCTAGTTGGGCATCAAACCTGGTAGAGAAACCCCTTTCTGCAGTATCAAACTGGTGGCTAGATACCCCAAGATCCGCTAGTATTCCATCTACCTGCAAATACTTATACAATCTCAAAAATCGTTGCAAGTGACGGAAGTTTTGTGGCACAAAAATCACTCGCTCATCTGACTCTCCTTCCTTTCCTACAGGCAAGTTTTTTTTTGCTTCTTCATCCTGGTCAAATACAATAAGCTTTCCATTTTCGCCCAACAATTTCAAAATTTCTCGACTATGTCCCCCTCCACCAAATGTGCAATCCACATATACACCGTCTTCTTTTATATTCAATGCCTCTATTGCTTCTTTAAGCAACACGGGTATGTGGTAATTGGTTGATTGGCCTATTGGCATTTTGGTTGATTGGTGATTAGTTGATTCATCCTTCATTATATTTTTTACTTCGCTCATTTTTCAAATTTTGAATCATAAAAGAAAATTCAATTTCTTTTAAATTACTCAATCAACTATTCAACCATTTTCAACCATTTTCAACTACAATCCCTCTCCATTCTTATTCATTACCTCATTTGCCAAATCACTAAAACTCTTATCTGTCATTGTATCAAAGAACTGTTCGTATAATTTCTTGTCCCATATTTCTATTTTATTCAAAGCAGATACTAGTACAATATCTTTATCAAGCGAAGCGTGACTCAACAAATTTTTGGGAAGTAATAACCTACCTGCACCATCCAATTCTACAGGCGAAGCGCCATTTAGAAAATAACGACGAAACGCCCTCACTTTAGGATCGAAATCGTTCAGTTTACTTATGTTTGTAAAAATGGGGTTCCAACTTTGTTGTGGATAAAGGGTAAGGCATTTCTCAAATCCACGATTTATAACGAAATTCGTTCCATCATCTTTAGGCAGCTGTTTTTTAAACGCTGCCGGCAAAAGGAAACGTCCTTTTGTATCGATGGTAGATTCATATTCGCCTAAAAAGCTGATCATTGTGAGGAAATAAGTTGTAATTAGTAATTAATCTACACAAATTAACACTTTTTCCCACTCTTGAACACGTTTTAGGCAAAATCTATTTTTCCACATTGGTAAAAACCAATACAGTTGTGGGTTAGAGCCTGTTTTTAGGCAAAAAATGGCCGTTTAGATGTGAATAGCTGTGGATATAATGTGAATAGCTAAAAAATGTAGTTATTTAGCCAGTGGGAATTGAATGGTAAATGTACTGCCTTTTCCAAGCGTACTTTCGGCTTTAATAGAGCCCTTGTGTGCATCTACCATGGTTTTTACGTAGCTCAAGCCAAGCCCAAAACCTTTTACATTGTGTACATTACCTGTATGAGCTCGGTAAAATTTTTCAAAGATTCTAGAGAGGGTTTCTTTGTTCATACCAATACCATTATCTTCAATTTTTATACGCAACTGGTTATTTATATTAGAGGTGGATAGTTTGATTTGGGGTTTTTCTTTGGAATATTTTAATGCATTATCCAAAAGGTTGTTTATAAAATTGGTAAAATGTACTTCATTTGCCATTACCATATCATTGGCTGCATCAAGCTGAATCACTAAATCTCCACCTTTTTCGTTCAATGGCAAGGTTATATTTTTTACTGCATTGTTTATTAACTCATGGGCTGATTGCTTTTTTAGATCTAACTGTACCTCTTGCCTATCCAATAATGCCGCTTGTAAAATAGATTCTACCTGCTTGTTCATGCGTTTGTTTTCTTCCTTTATAACGCCGGTAAAATAATCGGTCTTTTCTTTATCTCCTACAACCTTCTCATTTTTTAAAGCATCAACAGCCAATGAAATTGTGGCAAGGGGTGTTTTAAATTCATGTGTCATATTGTTGATAAAATCGGATT
>JANMGS010000568.1:0-1869 GCA_031374745.1 Ferruginibacter sp.
CAAAATAAGAAAAGGATTTAAAAACAAATAAAAACAAAAATCATGAACACACAACAAAACAACTTACTAGTAAATTTAAGTAAAACCGAAACAACAAAACTTACAACTGTAGTAAACGAAACTTTGGCAACTGGCTTGCAACATTCAAAATCTTTTACTGCTGCAGATTTATGGAATATACAACGCCAAAGAAAAAGTAGCTTGCAAAGAAGGCATATTGCTTAATTAGAAAATTTCTATCCACTTAAATAGCGGCTTGGCTTTCACATCATTAGTTTCTGGTACAAAAAAATACCAATGTGAAGCCCTGCCGAGGCAAAAACTAAGAAGATTTCGAGGTTTTGAAAAAAGGATTTTAAATAGAATGGTATAAAAGCTTGGATAACCTGCTTACTCCTTCTGTGGCTGTCCCTTCGAGTGGAATTATATTCCTAAAACGGCTTACCTCAGGTATTTTTTTATCAATAATGTATTTGGGTACATCGTCATCCACAACATCTATTAAACCAGCTGCAGGATATACTTGCAAAGACGTACCTATCAAAACAAAAATATCTGCCGTTCGCATTATTTCAACAGCTTTTTCAATCATGGGTACAGGTTCTTCAAACCATACAATGTGTGGACGAAGTTGGCTTCCGTCTTTACCTACATCGCCCACGTTAATATCGCCCTCTATTGGTAAAACTTCGTGAGGTGAATGTTGGCTATGCATTTTAAAAATTTCTCCATGCAAATGCAAAATATTGGTAGAGCCACCACGTTCGTGTAAGTCATCAATATTTTGTGTGATGATGGTTACTTTAAAATCTTTTTCTAAAGCAGCTAATCCTTTGTGCGCTTCATTTGGTTCAGCAGCCTTTACGTTTTTTCTTCGTTGGTTATAAAAATCTAAAACGAGTGCTGGGTTTTTTGCAAACCCTCTCGGTGTAGCTACGTCTTCAATGTTGTAACCCATCCAAAGACCATCACTGTCTCTAAATGTTTGTAGACCACTCTCTGCGCTTATGCCAGCGCCAGTAAGAATTACAATGTGTTTTTTTGCCATTTACGAAAATTAATATATTTCCACAACACATGCAAATGAGCGCACTAGCTACTTTGCTCCGACATTTCCATAATCAACTCCCACTCTTCTTGTTTTACCGGCTGTACACTTAGCCTGAAAGATTTTATCAGTGCCATATTTTGCAGAGCTGGTACCGCTTTTATTTCTGCAAGTGTAATGGGCCTTTTAAGTTTTTTTACAGGTGCTACATCTACTACTACCCAAGCATCTTCAGTGGTTGTTGGATCTTGATAAAATTCCTTTACAATTTTGGCTATGCCCACAATTTCCAATCCTTCGTTGCTATGGTAAAAAAACAACTTATCACCTTTTTTCATTGCTTTCAAAAAATTACGGGCAGTGTAATTTCGCACACCGTCCCAAAAAGTAACTTTATCTGCTACAAATTTATCCCAACTATATTTTACGGGTTCCGATTTTATGAGCCAATAGTTCATTGTTGAAGGTTGTTGAAGGTTGTTGAATGGTTTAGGGGTTTGTAAATTTAAGGGTTTAGGAGTTTAGAAGTTTAGGGGTTTAGAAAACAAAATTTTCTTTTCGCCAAAATATTTAAATTAAAAAGTTCAAAATATCATTAGCAAATCTCAATACTAAAATCTCAATACTAACAACTCAATACTAACATCTTTCTTTTACCACCCACTCGCCAGCACATCTGCCAAATGCATTGTTTCCATTGGTAAGTTTTTATTTTTATTACACCACTTATCTGCATCATACAACTGCAATCTGTAGAAATAATACAAGATGCTCCTGTAGCCATTGCATTGGTAACTTTTTGGTCTGCCATGGCTGTAGAA
>JANMGS010000612.1:0-2617 GCA_031374745.1 Ferruginibacter sp.
TTGTGAAAATAAAAATGCAACAAATTTTCTATATTCTTTATAGAGGCAAAAGCCAATGCTATCCCTGTAAAGGAAGCCAGAAATAGCAATATGGCATCAAACCACACAGGCGCTGCTTCTGTTTCTTTTACATGTATGATATCTGTAACAATGTACAATGCATTTGGGAAAAACAATAACCAACAAATAAAAAGCAATGCTTGAATTGGCTTAGTTTGTTTTTCCTTTCTCTTGAAATACAAACTAATTACATAGGGTATCCATGCTAAAAATAAATTCCAAACAAGAAAAAGATACAATGAATTACCCGAGTATATTATTCTGGCAGCAATTAATATGGCTATAAATGCAAAACAATAGCAAAGCCATTGTGCAAATGGCGAAAGTATTTTATTCATATTTTAATAAATTTTATAAAGTAGGGAATGAAAATGATTAGTCCAGAAATAAATGCACTCGCCGATGCAATTACGACACCAGCGGCAGATACATCTTTTATTATTTTTATGGTTGGGTGAGTCGATTGATAAATCATATTGCAAACGTTTTCTATTGCCGTGTTTATTAATTCGAATGCTAATACAACTGATATATTAATGATTACAATAAACCATTCTAGTTTGCTGATATTAAAAATCAATGCCCCAATACAAACTGCAAAAGCACAATAAATTTCTAATCTAAAATTTCGCTCATGTGCATATGCATAGCGTAACCCATGGAGTGCATATTTGAATGATTTTACAAATGATTTCATTTACTATTAATTTTTTGTTGCAATAAAATTGTTTGTTCAGGTATGATATTAAACCAATTCCAATCTTGTAAGGATATACTATTGGCACCACGTTGGTAGGCTACAATAAATTTTTTCCAATACTCTGGCATGGTTAAAAAACCATACAACACTGTGGCCGCTACTGGAAAGGAAATATGTTTATTTCCCAACATAAAACACTGGAGGCATACTTCGCCTTCATCGGTGGTATCGTAGCCAAGTAAAATATGTTTTATATCATGTTTGGCATAATAGGGTAGTAATGCTAAGTTTTTCATTTTCAAAAATTCATATAAATCATTGCCCAATGTTCCTTTTTCCATTTGCATTAATGCGGCTGTTGTATAGGGAAAAAGTATTGGGCGTCTTATAAATTTTAGAAATGGCAAAGCCATATTGTGTGTGAGGTAGACCAATATTTGCGAACGTATTTTTATGATGTATTTGTGCATGTTGTTATATTTTAAAAAGTAAAACTAAAATTGCCGAAGACGGTTTTCCAACAATAACAACTTTTTCATATCAACCATCTCCGACAAATTTTAGATCCTCATTATTTTTATCTCACTAAGAAAAAAGCCAAGTTTTGTTCTAATCCTTTTTTGTGGGATTGTTTTTAATCTAGTTTTCTACTCTACTACTGGTGCGCTATTTCCGTACCAATTTATTTTTCTGCTACCATACATCACCAAAGCCAGTATGATAAATAATCCAATGCTTCCAACCAATAATGCGGTGTCTTCCAATCTTATTAAAATAAATATGAAACCATATAAGCAAGTAAGCAATGAGCCAAAAATGGAAGCAGATTTCCAACTATTGAAATGACTTCTTGCATAAAATGTAATAAGTAAAATGGTAGCAGCTGCTGCGGTGAGGTAAGCATAATCAAATACGATGTATTCACTGATACTTAACAGCAATGTGTAAAAAATGACCAATGCCAAACCTACTAAAACATATTGAACAGGGTGTAATGGTTTTTTTTGCATTAGCTCAATAATAAAAAACAAGGCGAATGTTAATCCAATTAATAAGATGGCATATTTTACACTACGGGTAGTTTTGTTGTATTGATCTGCTGGCTGTACAAGGCTTACACCGAATGCTGTTGTGCTTGCTTTTAGTGCGCCTTCTCTCACAACTGTTCCAAAAGGCAAATTGGCTCTATTAAAATTCCAAGTAGCCGTAAAGCCACTGTCGTTGTAAGTGCGTTCGTTTGGCAAACTGTTGCCATCAAATGAAGGGCTTGCCCAAGTAGAGGAAATATTGAATTTGCTATTGGTACTAAGGGGTAAAAAATGCAATTGCTCACTACCCTTTAATTTTATTTGCATGCTGAAGGGTACGCCCGTTTTTAATTGTTCTGCGTTCATTGTAAATGGTACAGATAGACCTACGTCTCCTAAATCTGTTATGGGTAAGCCTGGATTTAGTAAGTATTTTTCATTGTTATAGTTTATAAATATTTCTTCTTCTATCCCTTTATAATCGCTGAGGGCAAAACATAATTTGGCATTTGCAAAATCTACGTTTGCTATGTTTACATCTGCTGGCCATTCTGTTTCAAAATTGCCTTTAAAATTTATATCGGATTTGTAGAGGAGTACTTTGTAAATTGAACGAGGTCTTACTTCAGGTATTATTTTTCCAGCCACTTCTAGCTTATCTGCCAGTAAAATTAAATTGGTTTTACTGATTTTTATTTTGCCATCTGTATCTGTAAACTGTGTACTGTATGGTACGGTAATAAAAGGTGCCGACAAAGTTTGTGCTTCTGCCCATTTGCTACTTACTTCTTTTACCACTTCTTTTTGCCTGTTTTCTCTTTCGGCAATA
>JANMGS010000617.1:0-2572 GCA_031374745.1 Ferruginibacter sp.
AATCCATAATACCATTTTTGCCACCACTTGTAAGAGGGTACAACAAATGGCAATGTGTGACAAATATGTGGCGCATTGTGCAACAATCTTCCCCTTTCAAATAAAGCTTCTCTTACCAAACGTATATTGCCTTGTGCCAAATACCGCACGCCCCCATGCACCAACTTTGTAGCACGGCTAGAAGTGCCTTTTGCAAAATCATATTTTTCTAACAGCAATGTTTTGTATCCCCTACTAGCCGCATCTACCGCACAACCGAGCCCAGTAGCACCTCCACCAATAACAATGATGTCAAATTCTTCTTCCGTAAATAATTTTTCTAACTGTTCCTTTCTATTCATTTATGTTATGCTATTGCCAAAGCAGCATTTATGGCGGTATGCCATCCTTTTGTTAATTCGTCTCTTTTTTCATCAGCCATTTCAGAAGAAAATATTTTTTCTACTTTCCATTGTTGTTGCAGCTCATCGATACTTTTCCAAAAGCCAACTGCTAAGCCAGCAAGATAAGCAGCTCCCAAAGCCGTTGTTTCTGTAACTACAGGGCGCACTACTTTTGTATTCAATACATCGCTTTGAAACTGCATTAGCAAATCATTCTTTGTAGCACCACCATCTACCCTAAGTTCTTTTATACTGATACCACTGTCTGCCTCCATGGCTTTTAATACATCCATTGTTTGGTAAGCAATACTCTCAATGGCAGCCCTGGCTATGTGTGCAGATGTTGTACCTCGTGTAAGCCCTGTAATGGTACCTCGTGCATGTTGGTTCCAATAGGGCGCACCTAAGCCTGCAAACGCAGGCACTACATAAACGCCATCGTTTGTATCTACTTTCATGGCAAGTGCTTCTACCTCTGCCGATGTTTTTATGATTCCCAATCCATCTCTCAACCATTGCACCACAGCACCTGCTATAAATACACTTCCTTCTAAAGCATAATGGGTAATGCCATTAATTTTCCATGCAACTGTTGTCAATAAATTATTGTGAGAGGTAATTCTTTTTTCACCCGTATTCATCAGCATAAAACATCCGGTACCATATGTATTTTTTACCATGCCTGGCTGTGTACAAAGTTGACCAAACAATGCTGCCTGTTGGTCGCCTGCAATGCCTGCAATGGGGATGGGTGTTTTATTGTCTAACAAAGTTGTATGCCCGTACACTTCACTACTACTGCGTATTTGTGGGAGCATATTGCCAGGCACATCCAATATCTTTTCTAGTTCCCCATCCCATTGGCATGTTTCAATATTGCACAGCATGGTACGGCTTGCATTGCTCACATCTGTTGCATGTATTTTACTTTCTGTAAGCTTCCAAAGCAACCAAGTATCTGTTGTACCAAAACACAATTCGCCTCTAGTTGCTTTATCTCTAGACCCTGCCACATTATCCAATATCCATTTTATTTTTGTGCCGCTAAAATAAGAATCTACTACCAAGCCTGTTTTTTGTTGAATCGTTTTATCCAATCCCTTTGCTTTTAGTTCGTCACAAAAATTGGAAGTACGTCTGTCTTGCCACACAATGGCATTGTAAATAGGTTGGCCGGTATTTCTATCCCAAACCACCGTAGTTTCTCTTTGGTTGGTAATGCCTATTGCGGCAATTGCGGATGGGCTAATATTTGCAATTATCAAAACCTCTTTTATAGTACTAAGTTGTGTTTCCCAAATTTCCATTGGGTTGTGCTCTACCCAACCTGGTGAAGGAAATAGTTGTGTAAATTCTTTTTGAGCAGTTGCAACGATGGCTCCGTTTATATCAAACAAAATACTGCGACTACTTGTTGTGCCTTGATCTATGGCGAGAATGTATGAAGGCATTGAAATATTATTTGAAGGTTAAATAATTATACAAGTGCTTATAAAAAGTATAAGATAATATAAAATATTTATTTTCAGATAATTTTTACCGGATATTACTCAATGGTAGCATTGATCAATCTATCCGTTATGGCATCCCTCTGGGGCTTTAGTGTTTCGTAACTTCCGTTTTTTACAGCACATTTACCCTTTAGATGAATCAATAAAGTACATTGTTCTGCTTGCTCACGTTGGTGCCCGCAAATATCCATCAATGTGTCAATAACCCATTCAAAAGTATTTACCTCATCGTTCCATACAACTAAGCTAAGGTTAATGGCTTCTTCGGTAAGCACATCTAATTCTTCGTTGGACGAAGTATCGGGTTTATTTGCAAAATTTTTGTTCATGAAAACGACAAAATATCCAACAAATTTAACTTAGAAAAATGGAAAACGGAAATTTGGGGGTATTTAAAATTTTTACTGGTTGGAAGGGTTTCAAAAGTTCCAAAGGTTCCAAGGGTTCCAAAGGTTCCAAGGGTTGTCAACCTTCATAGTTATTTTCAAAATAGAAATAGTTCATAAAGGATGACAACCCTGTTTGCAAACTGCAATATTCGCAAGGGTTGCAAAGGTTGGAAGGGTTGTCAACCTTCATAGGAAATGTCAAAATACAAATATTGCATAAAAGGTTGACAACCCTGTTTGCAAAAGGTTGACAACCCTATTTGCAATTCTGTTTATATTTGAATAACAA
>JANMGS010000630.1:0-3074 GCA_031374745.1 Ferruginibacter sp.
GCATTTGGGCTGGGTTTTGTTATATAGAAACATGGAGCCACGGGCAGTATGTAGCCAACTCTGGTTTAATAGTAGCAACACAATTCAGAAAAAGTGGTTTGGCCAAAGCCATTAAGAAAAAAATATTTATACTAAGCCGAAAAACATACCCTGATGCGAAATTATTTGGATTAACAACAGGATTGGCTGTGATGAAAATAAATTCTGACTTGGGATACGAACCTGTAACATACAGTGAACTGACGCAAGATGATGCTTTTTGGGCTGGATGTAAAAGCTGTGTCAATTATGAAATTTTGATGAGTAAGGACAGAAAAAATTGTATGTGTACTGGCATGTTATACGACCCTAAAGACCATTATGAACCAGCAGAAACAAAAGAAGATTTTAAGCAGCATTCAAAATTGTATGAGCGTTTTATGCGGATAAAACAATCGAAGTTGCTGAAGCCTTTTATGAAAAAAGAAATTGTGAAATTATTTTCGTTTTTTTCTTAATAGCCACTAATAACACTAATGAATACTAATAAAAACCATTCGTGAAAATTCGTTTCATTAGTGGCAACAAAAAAAATTATGAAACAAAAAATTGTACTTGCATTTAGCGGAGGATTAGATACAACCTACTGTGCTATTTATCTAAATAAGTTAAAAAACTACGAGGTACATGCCATTACAGTAAATACGGGTGGTTTTGATGATGCTGAAGTAGCTGTAATAAAAAAGCATGCAGAAAACTTGGGTGTAGCATCATACACTTGCATTGATGTAACAAAGAAATATTACGAAAGTTGTATAAAGTATTTAATATTTGGAAACGTTTTAAAGAATGCAACTTATCCGCTTAGCGTAAGTGCAGAGCGTATGATACAAGCAATAACAGTAGCGGAATATGTGAAAGAAATTGGCGCAACCGCAGTAGCTCATGGCAGCACCGGAGCAGGTAATGACCAAGTACGTTTTGATATGGTTTTTCAAACAATGATTCCTGATGCAGAAATAATTACCCCTATAAGAGATTTAAAACTGAGCAGGGAAGGAGAAATTAATTTTTTGAAAGAACACAATGTATTGATGAATTTTGAAAAAGCGGCTTATAGCATCAATAAAGGATTGTGGGGTACATCGGTTGGGGGAAAAGAAACGTTGAACAGCAAAGAGTATTTACCTGACACGGCTTGGCCTACACAAGTAACAGAAACAGCAGAAAAGAAAATTAGTTTAACTTTTGAGAAGGGTGAATTGGTTTGCATTAATGATGAATTGTTTGATGATAAAGTGAAAGCAATACAATTTTTACAAGCAATGGCACAGCCTTATGGCATTGGCAGAGATATTCATGTTGGTGATACCATCATTGGGATAAAAGGAAGGGTTGGCTTTGAAGCTGCAGCGCCAATCATCATCATTAAAGCGCATCATTTATTAGAAAAACATACCCTTACAAAAAACCAATTGTACTGGAAAGACCAATTGAGCACTTGGTATGGGAACTGGTTGCACGAAGGGCAATTGCTAGACCCTACTATGCGCAACATAGAAAGTTTCTTAACCGACACCCAAAAAAATGTTTCTGGAAAAGTATTTGTAACACTATTGCCCCATCGTTTTTTGGTAACCGGTATTGAAAGCGAAAATGATTTGATGAACAACAAATTTGGTAGCTATGGCGAAATGAACAATAGTTGGACAGGCGATGATGTAAAAGGTTTCGCAAAAATATTTGGCAATCAAAATTCCATTTACAACCTCACGCACAACAAACAAAAATGAGCACAAAAATTAATATAGGTATTATTGGTGGAGCAGGATACACAGCTGGGGAATTGATACGTTTACTTATTCATCATCCAAATGCAAATGTCGTATTTGTACACAGCAATAGCAATGCGGGTATGCCTTTGCATGTTGTACACAACGATTTAATTGGTGATACAGAAAATGTTTTTACTGATAAGTTAGGGCAAGATGTTGAGGTGCTTTTTTTATGTGTGGGTTATACCGAAGCAAGAAAATTTTTGCAAAATAATATCATTTTAGAAACGACAAAGGTTATTGATTTGTCGCATGATTTTAGGTTGGAGGGACACAATAAACACGGGGAAAGAAAATTTATATATGGCTTGCCAGAATTAAATAAAGAAGAAATTAAAAGGGCAAACAACATTGCCAACCCAGGTTGCTTTGCTACATGCATACAGCTTGGTTTGTTGCCTTTGGCCAAAGAAAAAGTTTTGAGTACAATTCATACAACGGGCATCACTGGCAGTACAGGAGCTGGACAATCAATGCAAGCTACATCTCATTTTTCGTGGAGAGTAAATAATATACAAGCATATAAAACTTTGTCGCACCAGCATGTAGATGAGATAAAGCAATCATTACAACAACTCCAAGGAAACAATTCAACCTTGCATTTCGTTCCATGGCGTGGCGATTTTGCAAGAGGGATTTTCGTGACAAGCTACTGCCAGTCTAATTTGACTTTGGAAGAAGCAAATGAGTTGTATAAAACCTTTTATGCCACACATCCATTTGTGCATGTAAGTGATGTAATGATAGATTTGAAACAAGTGGTGAATACCAACAAAGCCGTTATTTATATTGAAAAAATAGAAGATCAATTGGTGATACATACTGCAATAGATAATTTATTAAAAGGCGCATCTGGACAGGCTTTGCAGAATATGAACTTGATGTTTAGGTTGGAGGAAAATGCTGGTCTTAACTTAAAAGCTTCTAAATTTTAATCATGAAATTATTTGACGTATATCCAATTAACAATATTGCCATTCACAAAGCAATGGGTAGTTATGTATGGGACGAATCTGGAAAGAAATACCTGGATATGTACGGAGGTCATGCCGTTATTTCTATTGGACATACGCATCCACATTATGTAGAGCGTTTACAAAATCAATTAAATAAAATTGGATTCTATTCTAACTCTATAGAAATTCCTATTCAAAAAGAATTGGCAAAAAAATTAGGAGAAATATCTGGCAAGGAAGATTACCAATTATTTCTTTGCAACAGTGGAGCTGAGGCAAATGAAAATGCCTTAAAATTGGCTTC
>JANMGS010000642.1:0-11961 GCA_031374745.1 Ferruginibacter sp.
GATTGCACATTTTGTGGATGATGGACTTTCCATTATTATCCTTACCAATACAGATGAAGCAAATCCACGTGCCATAGCAAACGCTCTAGCTGATTATTATTTCAGAAAATAACCATTCCATAAGTTACGCTGAGCCACAGTTGGTCAGCCCCATATTTTATTAGCACCCATCCCATCCGTCCGTGCGCCGCTGAGGCTTGGTCTTCGACCAGCCGACCTAACTCATTAGAGCTTCTGTTCGCCGCAGGTCAAAGACCATGCGGCGGCTAAGATTGTAGCGAAGAACAAAGCGATATTTCAACAGAGGCAGAGAAAGCTTTCACCTCTTTTGCAAGTAACTTAAACAAATTGCAGAAGAGTATCTGTGCTTTGCATAAACCTCTTTTATAATTTGCCGCACAGATTGCCAACACACATTGGCTTCGCCTCAAATCTGCGATAGATTTGTTAAGAAAATAGTTTTTGATAATTTGGTCGGCTGGTCAGAGGCCACGCCTAGGCGACTCACGAGTGTAGTTAATGGGTGCTAACGAAAATATGAGGTAGACCAACGCAGGCAAGATTTTTACATTTCTGCATCAATAAGAGTGTTAATCTTAATCATAGTTACAATAAAAAGATTTCAATATTAGATTTTGTAGATATCTAAAAAAACAGACCTTTACCTAATAAAATTTGAATTGTAAATAAATGGCAAAAGGAAAACTAGACTGGGATAATTTTGATTGGGGAGAATTTCAGAGGCTTAGTATTAGCATTGCAGAAACAATAGTGCCCGATTGTAATTTTAGCGAATATTTAAAACATGGTCAAAAACAAGAGGGAATAGATTTAATTGCCTTTAAAAGAAAAAACGGAAAATTTTATTGTATTCAATGCAAAAGAGAAATAAAACTTATTTTAAGTGATTTAAAATTAATTATTAAGGAATTTCAAGAAGGTGTTCATTTTAAAGTAAGCTCAAATTTTACCCTTGTCACATCTGTCGATTTACAAAAACCTAACTTACTAAAATATCTAAATGAGACTAAGCTAGAATTTTATGAAAAGTATAAAATTGAGTTAGAATTTTGGGATATCCATAAAATAGAAAAGGAATTAAAAAGCAAAAAAGAATTAGTAGCATATTATTTTGGTAAACAAAAAGCTGATGAATTTTGCATTCCTCAATTGCGCAATCATAATTTCAAAAATATTGAACCAATTATTGATTATATACCAAGGCAAATTACGAAATTTAGTAATGTCAGTAATGATGGATATTTTTATTCAAGAAATTCCTTCAAAGAAACTTACGATTTAAAAGAAATCATTCTGAACAACCCCACAGGCGCAAAACATATTTGTATAATTGCTGATTCACATCAAGGTAAAAGTTGTTATATTAAGCAAACTGCTTTTGAATTATTAAGTGTGAATAATGGTGTAGCTCCAATTTTAATTGAAATCAAATCATATAATGTTCAACCGATAGAAACGTTACTAATGACGCTTTATGGTTTTTGGGAGCAAATACCATTGAAAAATATAGTTTTAATAATTGACGGTTTAGATGAAGTGCCAACAGATAAGTTTGAAGAAATGATTAAATACATTCATGAATTTAATCAGTCTTATAGACCAGTTTCTATAATCTTTTCCTGTAGAAAACTTTTTTTTAATAAATACGATGTATCCTCAATATTGAATGAATTTGATATTTACGATTTAGCACCATTGCAGTCTGAGGATATTGAAACATTTCTAAAAATGAAGTTGGATAGTTCTTATGAAAACTTTATTAGTTCAGTAAATACTTCTCGCATAACAACATTACTATATCATCCTCTTTATCTAATTAATATTGTTTCAGAATATTTAATCCCCCCACATAAATTGCCAAATAGTAAGTCACAAATAATAGAAGACTTAATAGCAAAATCATTCAAACTATCTGAATATCGGAAAACTAATGGAAGTGAATCTTTGAAAGATGAAATAGTAGTTTTCAAAAAAGTAATTGAAAAATTTGCTTTCTCATTACAGCTAGCGGGACTGAATGCTTTCTCCGATGAAGAAGTTCAAGAATTGTTTGATAAGGGTGAAAGGATGCTTTTGCAACATAATTCTTTAATTACTCATTCTGCAAAAAGTTGGAGTTTTACCAATGCATTATTTCAAGAACATATTGCAGCATTATTGCTTTCAAAAATCGATTTTGAACATATTATTTCTTATTGTACCGTTGGTGGGAAAATAAAAAAAATAAAATTAAAATGGTTGCAAACTATTTCGTCATTAATATCAATGCTAGAGCCAAACTCAGAGAAGCTTCTTAAAGTTTTAGAATTAATTGAAGATGACAATATCGAATTATTATTTGAAACTGAAAGTACAAAGTATGATGACGAACAGAAGTTCATATTGTTAAAAAAATTAATAAAACGAAGTATAAATCAAAATATTCGTACTCTTATAGTAGGGGAAGATTCCATAGGTCTGTTTATTGAGTCATCAGATAAATCTAAAGAATATCTTTTAGATTGTTTATTAAATAATGGATTAACGGAGATAGTAAAAATATTAGTTTCTAGAATTATTAATAGTTCAAGTTTAAATGAATTTCAAATTAAAAGATTTATTGATATTGCTATAAATCAATTGGAACAATCACCTACTGTATATTATGCAAGCAATTTAATTCAAATATTAAGTTCACATAAAGCAGGGAACGAAAAGCTTATTTATAAATTGATTTCATTCGATACATTAAACCAACATCATGAATATAGAGATAAAATATACGAGCTATTAAATCGATTAGATATTATTGATGATTTTTATAGCTATGGAAAAGACGGAATGCCCTTTTTTAGAGATTATAACAAAGACATCAGCCTTGGAGGCTCGGAGTATAATCTTGAAGCTTTTTTGTTAGGTTCGAAAAAACCACAAAATTTGACGTCTTTGCTAACATTGTTTATTCATGACGATTGGAAATGGTATTTTAATTATTCTTCAATAAGTGTTAAAGCTTTTTTGGAATCTTTATTTGATAAGCTAGCTGATAAATATGAAGAATATCCTTATCAAATCTTACATGTTGCTAATTTTATAAAAGAAATCGGGAGGGATTATTATAGAGAAGATTATAAAATGATTGATAATTACCTTGAAAGAACTAATTCTTATTGGCTTATTATTCGTATTCTGATAAAACATATTTTGGAAGATACGAACTGGGAAATGGGGACATTAATTACATACGAGAGCTATGACTATATATTATTTGAGCATGATGAAAGAACTTTAGACCTAGCAATTTTACGAACTTGTTGTTGGAGTCTAAGACGCAAACAAAAAGAAGAAATCGCTGATACTTTTTACGAGATGTGTGTAGATGCCACCGAAGGTAAATTAATAAACAATGAAAATAAATATGATTCAGATTTTTATCATGAAGTAGAAAAGAAAAAGAATAAAAATGATTTGATTTATATCCAATCGAAAGAAGCATTTATAAAAGGTGTAAAAAAATATTTTAAAGCACATGGCAAAAATAGTATCTCCGAAGATGATTTGTATGTGGACATTGACGGAAATAGAGGGAATATAAAAAAAACGGCTGAATCACGTTTTATATTTAACTACTTATCTAATAATTATAGAGGCAATTCTTACATTCACCTAAATGAATGTCTAAAGGAATTAAATGAGGATAATTATTTTGATACTTTTAGGGCTAATGAGATATTAAATTACTATATTAAACATGGCAATTCAGAAAAAATATTTCTTGCAATTATTAAAGAATTTTATCACAAATATTTGTCAATAGTAAATTTTAAAAATAATTTAACAAAAGGAATTAATTACGGTAATTTAGAATTTACATTGGGTGAGATTTTTAAGAAATATAAATTTGATACCCCTGAAGAATACTTAATGGAATTGGTTTGCTTAGACCCTGAAGGAATAAAAGAGAATAGGCATTACTCTAGTAAAAATGAGACAATTAGTGATTTAATTCTTAAGAAATTATCAGAGTCTGGTAAAATTAAATTTAGGAATAAAATTATAGAAAACTTAAAATTTGGAATATATTCTAGTGCAATTCTTCACACACATCTTTCATTATGCAAACATTTGAAGATAATTGAAGCAAAAAATCTTATTTTAGATTATATAAAAAAAATATTCCAGGATGGGAATATTGATTTTAAAGCTATTGATATTTATCTTGAACTTGGTGGAGATGCAAATGAGATACTTTTGCTCTACCTAAAATTAAAAGATTATAATAATTCTCCTTTTAGTTTTCTTTCAGTTAAACTATATAAACTTTTTCCTAGTGAAGTGAGTACGCTTCTTATAAAACTATTAAACAACGACAAGGTGTCTAAAGAAAGTAAAATACAATTTTCTCAATTACTTTCTGAGATAGGATTTTTTATAGGTTTTGCTCATCTCATAAATGAAATTCGAGTAAATAAAATTTCTCCAGTTACCATTCAAGGTCAAAATTTAGTAGCATGTATTGACACAAATGAAGGATTAAAAGAAATGCAAAATATTATGTACTTCTTAATCGATGATAATTATTCTAGCATAAAATCATTTCACGATTCCGCAAGAAGCATTATTATAGAATGGATATTTGCTTTTGCTGCTAAAAGTGAGCATGATTTAATTTTGGTTTTAGATTTTCTTGAGTCTATAAAAATTGAGCTTTCCCAAAAATATACTGATGTAAGTAATTTGAATTGGAATGCTAACAAATGTGTTGAGAATTTTAGAAATTCTGATAATACAATTCGTACTGTTAGTGAAATAAAGAAAATAATTTCAACATTCTAATTTCTCCGCTCCAATCTCCTCCACAATAAAAGCTGAAAAAAGATTTTCTGCCGAAGGGCTCCCGACATACATGTACGGGACACGTGGCGGATGGGAAGTAGTAGCCCACAGGAGGGAGGAACGACCGACGAGGACTACTACGGACCTGCCTTTGCCGGCAGGCAGGCAGCCCCCGCATAGTGCGGGGCAAGCTGCTACAAATGCCCAACAAAGTGAGACAGCCCACAACCCCAAAATAAAAAAATCTTCCCCTCAAATTTGCAAAGAAAATTTTTCCATTAACTTCATACCCTAAAAAACCATCTATGATTAAAAATAATAGTGCAATAAGATTTTTATTGTTTGTGTGCCTTGTATGTATTGGTGTGCGTGTACATGCGCAGGAAGCTACCGGGTACCAAGTGCCGCCAAAAGAAATAGCCGATTTGCTGCTGGCAAAACCTACGCCCGGCGTGAGTGTAGATAGCAAGGGTGAGTGGATGTTGCTGAGCGAACGCAATAGTTACCCAACAGTGGAAGAGCTTGGGCAGCCAGAAATACGGGTGGCAGGTTTGCGCTTAAACCCCAATAATTTTAGCCCGAGTAGGCAAACGTATATCAATAACTTTTCGCTGAAAAACATACGAACTGGTAAGGAATATAAAGTGAGCGGCTTACCTGCAAATATGCTGGCAGGCAATGTGAGCTGGAGCGATACTGAAAAGAAAATTATTTTTACAAACACTACCGGCACAAGGGTAGATGTTTATATTATAGATGTGGCTACGCAAAAAGCAATGCGTGTAAATAAGCAACCGCTCAATTTAATAAACGGTGCAAACATACGCTGGATAGATGATAACAGTATCATGTATAAAGTAGCAACAGCACCTGCAAGTGCAGCGCCTAAAAAACCGATTACGCCATCTGGGCCTACGATACAACAGAGTATTGGTAAGGCGGCGCCTACAAGAACGTACCAAGATTTAATAAAAAGTCCATACGACGAGCAGTTGTATGCGTTTATGGCCACGGCACAATTGGTAGTAAATAAAAATGGCGTGGAAACAAATATTGGTAAGCCAGCTATTTATGCAGCGGTTTCTTTTAGTGCCGATAAAAAATATATGATGCAACGTACCATTGTAAAACCATTTTCGTACTTGGTGCCTGCGGGTGGTTTTCCGAGTGTGGTGAGCATTACAGATATGCAAGGCAAGGTTGTAAAAGTATTGGCAGAATTACCCAACATAGAAACGAGGCCTAGTGGCAATGATAATGTGCAAGATGTGCCAAGGAGTTTTGCATGGAGAGATGATGAGGCGGCTACGATAACTTGGTGCAAGCCATTGGATAGTGGATTGATTAAAAATAAAATGGAATACCATGATGCGGTGTATGCATTGAGTGCGCCGTTTACCGGTGAAGCAAAAGAATTGTTTAAGACCCAAATGCGCTATGGCGGTGCGGCCTGGGGTAATGAAAGCTTTGCATGGGTGGTGGAGTTTTTGCAAGGCAAGCAGTTGCAACGTACAAGCAGGTACAACCCAAGCACTGGTACCATGGAAAAATTATTTGAATACAACAGTACCGATGCATACAGCGAACCTGGTGAGCCCGAAACAGAAAAAAATAAATTTAACAGAGATGTTATAAAAATTGCGAACAATCGTTTGTTGCTAAATAATACCGAAGGTGCTTCTCCAAAAGGTGACTTGCCATTTTTAGCTACATTTGACTTGGGTACCAAAAAAACAGAAATGCTTTGGCGCTGCCAAGAGGGAATGTATGAGCAAGTGGTAGCAGTGTTGGATGCAGATAAATTGCAATTACTTACCAGAAAAGAATCACAAAAAGATGTGCCCAATTATTTTATTAAAAATTTAAAATTGAAAATGGCTGATATGGCTATTACCAATTTTGCAAACCCCTACCCTGCATTGGAAGGGGTTACCAAACAAAAGTTACAATACAAAAGAGCAGATGGTGTGGACTTAACAGGCGATTTGTATTTGCCAAAAGGGTATAACAAAGAAAAAGATGGCCCATTACCTGTGGTTATGTGGGCATACCCAAGAGAGTTTAACAGTGCGGCAGATGCAGCGCAAGTGAGGGGTAGTAAAGACAGATTTACATTGCTCAATTGGGCAAGTCCTATATTTTATGTAACACAAGGTTTTGCAGTATTGGATAATGCAGAAATGCCAATAGTGAGTACAGATAGTTCTAAAAAACCGAATGATGATTTTATAGCACAACTAAAATTAAATGCAGAAGCCGCTATAAATAATTTGAGTGCAATGGGTGTGGGCGATAAAAACCGGGTGGCTGTAGGCGGGCATAGCTATGGTGCATTTATGACAGCAAATTTACTGGCGCATACCAATTTGTTTAAAGCAGGTATTGCTCGCAGTGGGGCATACAATAGAACCCTTACGCCATTTGGGTTTCAAGGAGAAGATAGAACGTACTGGCAAGCACCGCAATTGTATTATGATATGAGCCCGTTTGGCTTTGCCGATAAAATAAAAACACCGATACTTTTAATACACGGCGATAGCGATGATAACCAAGGTACATTCCCGATAAACAGTGAGCGTTTGTTTGCTGCAATAAAAGGCAATGGTGGTAAAGTGCGTTTTGTATTTTTACCATACGAAGCACATAGCTACAGGGGTAAAGAAAATTTATTGCATATGTTGTGGGAGCAGGGTGAATGGTTGAAGAAGTATGTGAAGTAGATATTAGATTGATAGACGTTAGACGCAAGACAGGCGATTGCAGATTTATCATTTATGATTTATAATTGCATTTAGTGGAGAGTTTATTATTTATTGTAGGGTTTATAAATGACCAACCTTAATATTGATTTATCATTTATTATTCATCATTGAGTTTAATGCAAAGCATATTATTTATTATAATGTTTGCAAATGACCAACCTTTAAGATTAATTTATCATTTGTTATTCACCATTGCTTTTAATGCAAAGCTTCTAATTTATTGTAGGGTTTCTAAACAACCAACCCCAACGGGGTTGACTTTTAATAACCATGGGTACAACCCATGGACGGGTGCAACCCATGGACCGGTGCAACCCATGGACAGGTGCGCAGCACCGTGGGATGCAGGCGCAGCATGCAAAAAATAATAAAGAATAAATTTTTGGGTAATGTAGTAAAAAATAGTTGGTGATATTTTGTCTTTAATTAACCGTTTATTGTTGACTTGAAAAATTATCCTTGCGCCTAGTTTGGTGTCCCTACGAAACGTACGCTATTGTCTTCTCCACATTCTACGAATTAGTAATTTCATGATTGCTAAAGTTGATTGAAGCGAATAGTTCGTGGGGACACGAAACAAAGCAAAGCGCTACTGCTAAGCCCACCAATCACGATTTTTTTGTCGGTATCGGGTTAGCCCAGGCAAAGTAACTTTTTTTTAACTGGCCTAATACAATTTTATTGTATATTTAATAATGCAGATAATTTCTCAAATTAAATACATGAAAAAAACTTCCATCATTTTTATATGCTCATTTATGTCAATGTTTTCGTTTTGCCAAAACGAGAAAGAAAAAAAAACGTATAATTTCGATTTTGAAAAAGTAGCCCAAGACAAACCGCAATACTGGGATAGTTTTGGCAGCAGTGATTATACGATAACCCTGGATTCAACTGTTAAACATGCAGGAAAATATGCAATGTGTATTAACAGCCCAAAAGGAGTAGCGGATTATAAAGCCAGTTCATACACTTTTGCAGATAGTTATAACGGCAAAAAAATGACCCTGAGCGGATACATGAAAACCGAAAATGTTTCAGATGGCTATGCCGGCTTATGGATAAGAATAGACCCCAATGTGGCTTTTGACAATATGCAAAAAAATGGCGTAAAAGGCACAAATGATTGGAAGAAATTTGAAATAACGGTAGACATGGATCCACAAAAAACAAAAGCCATTGTGGTGGGTGGTTTACTGGTAGGAAAAGGCAAAATGTGGATTGATGATTTAAGTATAACGGTAGATGGAAAAGACATGACTACCTTAACAGCTCTTCCAAAAAAGACTTATCCAGCAGATAGCGATAAATCATTCGACAATACTTCAAAAATAGACAGTATAACATTAAATGATGCAACAAGTGAAGACCTAAGAATGCTAGGCCTTATTTGGGGATTTGTAAAATATTACCATCCTAATGTAGCAGCAGGTAATTTTAATTTCGACAATGAACTATTCAAACTTACGCCAAAAATCTTAGCATCAAAATCCAAGGAGGAAAGAGACTTGGTTTTTATAAATTGGATTAAGGGCTTAGGAGCTTTTGAAATAGCAGATAAAATAAAAATAAGCGGCGAAGTGAAACTACTGCCTGATCTAGACTGGATAGAAAATTCCAATTTATCGAAAGATTTGGTAGCATCACTTACCAATGTAAAGAATGCCAATAGAAAGAATGAACATTACTATATAGCTTTATATGCCGGCGTAAATAACCCAGAGTTTAAAAATGAAAAAGCGTATTCAAAGCTTACATATCCTGATGCAGGGTTACGGTTACTGTGTTTGTACCGCTATTGGAATATGATACAATATTTTTTTCCTTATAAACATTTAATAGAGGGAGATTGGAAAAACATTTTGCAAAAATATATACCAACATTTGTAGGGGCAAAAAATGAATTGGAATATAAACTGGCTGCATTGGCTTTAATTGCCGAAATACACGATACACACGCAAATATTTGGGGCACCGACGAAGCGCTCAAAAAATTCAGGGGTTTGAGATACGCAGCAGTAGAATTAAATTTTATAGAAAACAAAGCGGTAGTTATAGGTTATTATAATGATACCTTGGGTAAACAAACCGAGTTGAAAGTTGGTGATGTAGTTACCTCCATAAACAATATACCAATAGATGATATCATAAAGAATGTACTAAAATATACACCTGCATCAAATCACCCTACTCAATTAAGGGATATTGCTCCCAACTTGCTAAGGAGCAATGATACTGCTCTTGCAATTACATACACAAGGGAAGGTGCAGCAAAAAATACCATTGTAAAAACATATACGGCAGGCAAGGTAAATATCTACAGCAAATTTCAAAAACGTGATACTTGCTTTAAATTTATAAACAAGGATATAGCCTATCTATATTTAGGTACTATAAAAAATGAATATATACCTACCATCATGAAAGAAATAGAAAACACAAAGGGGCTGGTAATAGATTTGAGGTGTTACCCTTCTGATTTCGTTGTGTTTGAGTTAGGAAAATATTTAACGCCAAAGAAAACCGATTTTGTAAAATTTGCAGACGGCAATATTAAAACTCCTGGGTTATTCACAGTAGGAAATCAATTAAAAGTCTATGGCAAAAAGACCACATTTTATAAAGGCAAAATTGTAATACTGATAAATGAAACTACGCAAAGCCAGGCCGAATATACTACGATGGCTTTTCGAGTAGGGCCTAACGCTACTGTAATAGGGTCTACAACTGCAGGAGCGGATGGAAATGTATCACGCTTTTATTTGCCTGGCGGTATTAGCACCATGATAAGCGGTATAAATGTTTTATATCCCAATGGAAAAGAAACGCAACGTATCGGTATCGTACCTGATATGGAGGTTACTCCAACCATAGAAGGAATAAAGTTAGGTAAGGATGAAGTGTTGTTAAAAGCAATTGAGTTGATAAATAATTAATCGTCTTTTGTAATGAATCATCAAGCACCCTATGTTAGCATTGAACAGCATACAAGGGAGAAATATTTTTTAAATTAAACTGTCCATTTTTTCTAACATACAAACCGTAAAATAACTAATTTCTACCTTTCGATAACTGAAACTGCTTAAGAAAATAAAGTTGAGTAATTATGTGGTATAAAAATTATTTACCATGAAATTTTATTCAATTTTAATTATCGCATTATTTGCATGTACAAACAGTTTTGCACAAGTAGCCATTAATACAGATGGTAGCACCGCCGATGCAGGTGCTATACTTGATATTAAAAGCAATACCAAGGGTTTGCTTATACCTAGAAGTTCATCAACAACCATTGGAGGTCTTTTTTCTGCAAAGAATGGTATGATGATGTATGATACTACTTACCAACGCTTGCGTGTAAGGACAGAAAGTGTTTGGCGTGATATAATTGACAGTCGCTCTTGGTCAAGAAACTTAAGCACATCTGAGCAAGTGGTGTACACTACAGATAGTGTAGGTATTGGCACGAGTACTCCAGGCACAAAATTACATATTACTAGCCTAGTTGCAGGTGAGCTATTACGGCTGGGAAGCAGTGACCCGCAAATAAACTTTTACCAAGGTAATACCGCTACAGGTTTTGTAAATACCACTGGAGCAGATTTTAAAATGGGCACATTTGCTAGCAATAATACTGGCAAAGCAATTATAAGATTAAATGGCGGAGATAGGCTTACTGTAGCACCCGATGGCAATGTAGGCATTGCAAATAATGACCCTATTACTAGGTTACATATTGCCAGTGGACAAGATGCTGGATTAGCCAATACACAAAATGGTTTTGTTATGCTAGGTGCAGCAGCAGGTGCAAATGTTGTAATTGACAACAATGAAATAATAGCTCGTAATAACGGAGCCATCTCTACACTCTTTATGCAAAATAATGGTGGTACAGTACAGATAGGTAGCACTGCAGTGCCTACAGGTTATGTACTTTCTGTTGCTGGTAAAGCCATCTGTACCGAGTTGCGTGTACAACTCACAGGTGCATGGCCCGATTATGTTTTTGATGAAAAATACAAACTACCGGATTTTAATGCACTCCGCAACTATATAAAAGTAAACAAGCATTTGCCCAATATACCTGCCGCAAAAGATATAGAAAAAAGCGGAATGGAAGTAGGAGATATGCAACGACGCATGATGGAAAAATTAGAAGAACTCACGCTGTATGTATTGGAATTAGAAAAGAAAGTTAGTGATTTGGAGAAACGTAATTAAGAATAATTATTAACTGAACACCTACTCAATCATCTCATACTTTCCTACTATGTGTAAGTTTATTTTTATCTTTTTTACTAGTTTGCTGCTCAATATTGGAATTAGTTTTGAGGCAAGTGCGCAAGACATTCCCATATCACAG
>JANMGS010000648.1:0-1684 GCA_031374745.1 Ferruginibacter sp.
ACCAAGCACATTAGACCAATACACAACATTAAAACAAGGTATACTAAACACTAGTTTTGAAATAGACTTGCCTTACGATATAGTAAGCAATGGCCAAGCGCATAGCATAAATATAAAAGAAGCAGAAATACAAAGTAACCTAAAAAACTATGCAGTGCCAAAGCTAGATGTAGATGCCTATTTGGTAGCAGAAATTACCGATTGGCAAAACTTGGATTTGATACCGGGCAATGCAAATATTATTATGGATGATACCTATATTGGCAAATCATTCATTGACCCAAATACCACAGCCGATACCTTAAATCTTTCTCTAGGGAAAGATAAACGAGTGGGTATAAAAAGAACATTGATAAAAGATGCATCTATCAATAAAATAAAAGATGCCAACATAAAACAAACTTACACGTACGAACTAACGGTAAAAAATAATAAAGTAAAAGACATCAATCTTATTTTGAAAGACCAATACCCGTTAAGTAATGTGCAAGATATTGTAGTAGAATTGTTGGATTCTGATGATGCAGCAATAAATACAGAACTGGGCGTACTTACTTGGAAAATAACATTAAAGCCAGGAGAAAGTAAAAAGCTACGATTTAGATATACCGTGAAATATCCAAAAGATAAAAAGATTGCGAATTTGAAATAGACAAAAATAAAAGCCATCACAAAATTTGTGATGGCTTTTTAAAAAAGTAACCGAGGGCTAACCCCCGAAAGCCGCTCGGTATTATGAGAAAACTAGGTTATTTATTGTTTTATAAAACTCCCAACAGCAACTTTTTCACCATCGCTTAATTGAACTATATATTTCCCTTTGGCTACATTTTCTATATTCAACTTTAGCGGTTGTACATTGGCAAGTGTAGTTGTTTTTATTAGCCTACCTTGTGCATCAAATAGATTTACCAACACTGTTTTTTGCGCACTTGCATAATCAAATTGTATATAATCTTTAGCAGGGTTAGGGAAAATATTTACCGCATTACCAAATGACTCAAACATTACTTTTTTGATATTGCTGTATGTAAATCTGCCATCAATATCTATTTGTTTTAATCGATAAAAATTCATGCCTCTCAATGGCTTAATGTCTTGGTACGAATAATTATTGGTACCAGCACTGTTAAAAGAATTTACTTTACCTATTTTCTCAAAATCAACTCCATTGCTACTTCTTTCTATTTCAAAGTGCGATGTGTTTATTTCATTTTCTGTTTTCCATTTTAACTGTACTGTTTTATCTATTTTATAAGCATCAAAACTTAAAAGATTTAAAGGCACTAATCCAGAAACGGTAATGGTATCAAAATCAAATAAACCCCAATCATTTTTAGTTCTAATGGCAATAAAATGCTGCCCCTGCGATGTTCCCAACGGAATAGGCAATACAAAATTTTGATTAAAGCTTTGTCCACCTGGAATTGTAAAAGCTGTTCCATTTCCTATGCCTGGATCAGTATCAATAAAATACTCGGCAGCCACCATACCCGGACTATTACCGGTTTGTGTGCTAATGTAAAATCCTCTATTTTCAAATAATCCCCATTTGCCGCTAGCATCTTTTGTACGTATAGCTACAAAGTGAAAACCTGTAGATAACAATGTAGTCGGAATAGTAGCAACAAATGTTGGATTTGCGCCAGTAGGCGAAGGGGTGATAGCTGTAGCATTACCCACG
>JANMGS010000692.1:0-5973 GCA_031374745.1 Ferruginibacter sp.
ATACTTTATCGTTCCATCTTCATTTATGTGTTTGTGAAACTTTAAATTAATAAGCTCTTCTTCGTTTACAGGAATGGGGGTAAGGCTATTTATAGAAAACCAAAAGCTCTGATCGCCTGTGTTTACGCAGGCTTGCTTCTCAATGCTGTCTGTATCTTCAATTTCGCCTCGCTTTTTGTACCCATCAAAATCGGCAATTACATGGCCACCCTTTTTTAGTTCATTAAATTTTATCATATAGCATTTGTTTTGTTGAACAAATTAATAAAAATTTAGAACATTACAACCTATATAAAAAAATATTCTACTTTTCTTTTTAATTCTATAATAAAAAATGGTAAAAAAAATACCTTCGAATGTTTCGAAGGTATTTTTAAAGTATAACAAAGTAATATTATTCTTGATCCATCACAAGAAAAGTTATTGGCTGCCTACGATAAGCTTTTACAATGTTACCATTTTGCTCCGCAGGTTTCCATTTTGGACCCTTTTTAATAACTTTAACAGCCTCTTGTTCCATTCCAAATCCATGACTTGTTTCTGCCACAACATCACTAATTGTACCATCCTTTGCAACTACAAAACGAACGATAACAGTATAAGAGCCAGCAGGTGCACTGTTGTCAGATGGGGTGTTACCATTCAAGTTATTTTTCAAATACTTTGCCCATGCAGCTTGACCACCTGGATATTCAGCCTCTATCTCTACCTTTTGAAAAATCTTGTCTTCTTCTACTTCTTTTACAGGTACAGCAGCTACTTGAGATTCTTTTACTTCTACCGGAGCTTGTACTACTTGCTTTACATTGTCTGTAACAACGGTCTGTGTACTAATAGCAGCATCTTCCTCTATTTCCTTTATCACTTCATCCTTTTTCACTTCTTCATCCTTTTTAATTACAGGAGGCGTAAACTGAATTTGCTTAATTTCTGGAGGAGGTGGTGGTACAACAGGCGGTGGAATAACGGGTGGTGGCGGCTCATCTTTTTTCACTTCAGCCAATGAGGCATCGATTACTTCAAAAGTTTCTTTCTTCCCTTTTCCCACTATATTTGAGATAACAAGTCCCCCTACTAATAAAAGCAATACTATACCAGTTGCTATAAGAGCCTTAATCATTCGGCCATTGTAGGTTTTTCTAAGTTGATAAGCTCCATAGGCCTTATTCTTACCTTCAAAGATAATATCGAGTATATCAGCGTTTAAAATTTTATTTGCTTCCATTGAGCTTTATTTTACTTAAATGAGAATTTATTTAATAGCACATTATTTTAACAATGAGATTCAATAAAGGAAAAATTCCATACTTATCTTATTCCATTATTAACTTCTGTCGCACTAATTAATTTTTGTTCTGTTTCCGAAATTTTATCTTCTGCATAATGCCCCGCTTTTACGCCACAAATTGTCATCTCATCTATGATATTCATAGAATTACCAAAGGTTGATTCTTTATCCGCCTTTATAACGTACATCAAATCGCCCTCAGGAGTAGCTTTTCTTTTGTCGGATATCAGTTTACGGATATCTTTAAAATTAGTGCTTTTAAATTGTTCAGACAATCTAGCCTCGTCCAATTTACCGAAGTAATAATATACCTGATTGGATTTACCCAACAGGATGGTCATGGCACCTGATTCTTTCACTTCTTTTTCGTTTTTAGGATCTTTATTATCCTTTGGTTCGTTCATACTCATTGCCGTAGATTGGCTCATGGTAGTTGTAAAAACGAAGAAAGTAATAAGCAAGAATCCAAGATCTACCATCGGAGTAAGATCTACTCTGGTCGATTTTTTTACTGCTTTTTTTACGCCGGGTCCTTTTTTGTGACCGCCACCCGACGAAGTATCCATTTCTGCCATCTCAAATAGTTTTTAAGATAATAAAATTATTTTTTTCCTGCCCGCTGGGATATATATAGTTCTGAACCAGCAGGCGCAGGTGTTCCATTGGTTACAATCTGAAATTTATAAATTTCATTTTTCTTTAAAGCTTCTTTTATGCTCTTAAATTTTGGGTATAATGCATCATTATCTCCCTTTACGAGCAATATTTTTTCCAAATCCTTTTGATCAACTTGGGCTACAGCAAAAACATTTGCAATACTTCGGAACCAATCTACCATTTCATTATTGGTACTATCTGTTGGTATGCCAGGCATGGTTGAAGGACTTAATTCCCCCGTTCTAGCTAGTAATCCTTTAATCTGATTTAGTGGTACGCCAATAAATTGTTGCTTTCCCCATTTTTGTAGTTCGGCTGGCGATAAACCAAGTGCTTTGGTTTCGTTAATATTAGCGAGCACTTCCGTTTTCTTTGCGTCTTCTCCGAGCATTAAAAAAGTACGGCCATCCTTGGTTAAAGTAATCAATATAGCTTTATCTGATGCTACCTTAGTAGATACAGAATTGGGCGTTTTTACTGATAATACTTCGGGCGGCTTTTGTTTTGTTGCTAAAATGAAAAATGACAACAAAAGAAAAGCCACATCGCACATGGCTGTCATATCTACAGCGGTGCTTTTTCTTGGTATTTTTACTTTTGGCATTTAAATATTTTTTTAAAATGTTTTACTTAAGATTCAAATCAAGCATTTTTCCACACACTTATTTGTACAGAGATGCAAAAGACTGCGTTAAAGTAAAGCCAGATTCATCAATACCATAAGTAATACCATCTATCTTAGTAGTAAAAATATTGTAAAAAATAATGGCGATTGCAGAAGTTCCAATACCTAGTGCTGTATTGTACAATGCCTCGGAGATACCCTGCGATAGAGCAGAAGCTGCTGCACCACCACCACTATCTTCACCCAATGCAGAGAAAGAGCGTATCATACCCATTACCGTACCTAGCAAACCCAATAGTGTTGCTACGGATGCAATGGTAGAAAGGAATACCAAGTTTTTTTCCAACATAGGTAATTCAAGCGAAGTAGCTTCTTCTACTTCTTTTTGAATAGCCATAACTTTTTGGTCTGTAGATAATTCTGTGTTACTAACCATTTCTTTATAACGATGCAGGCCCGCTTTCATAACGTTACCTACACTCCCTTTTTGCTTATCACATTCTGCCAAAGCAGCATCAACATTTTTGTTAGCAAGATGGTATTGTACTTTGCGGATAAAATCTGCATTACTTGCGCTACCACCTGCTTTTGCAATTGTAAGAAAACGCTCAATTACGAATGTAAAAACCGTAAGCATACATCCTATAAGAACTGGCACAATGATACCACCTTGGTACATTTTATAGATACCAGCACCACCTTCTCTATCGGGCCAAAATCCACCATTGTTTTGTCCTCCAGTAAAATGAGAACCGCTTCCTAGAAAGAAACGCCATATTACATATCCAAGAATAACACATAAAAGAGGGGCAAGCCAAGAAATAGAATTTCCAGATTTTTTTGCTTGTACGGATGTTACCGGTTTTACTGTTGCAGTTGGTCTAACGTCTGCCATAAAATTCAAGTTTTAGAAAGTGAGGTTAAAAAAATAATTGTGTTGTTAAAAATAAATAATGTTTTCGTATTCCCCATTTATACTTTTAGAATGGGACACACAAGATAATAAAATATTTCAAAGTATTTCGAAGTGCTAAAAATATTTATTTTTATTAGAAATAAAAATAAATATTTTTAGATTTAGTAATCAATTGCTTTAAGATCGCAAAAAAGCGGTGGATTTTTCAATTAAATTTAGGTTACGCTGGGAAAAACCATACATATCAAAAAAATTCATTGCATGTTCGATATTCTATTTTTCCTAAAATTATATTTCAGATAAAACAAGTATTGGCTTTTACCGAAAAAGCTACATTTAAATGACCGCCTGAAAAGTCAATTTTTACATCTTGTTCATCAAATACAACTTATTTATTTGAATTTAATTTGGGCAAATTCTTTAAAATACACTGTAAGATAGCCACAATTGTAAGCGTAAATTTCTTGTAAGTAGCTGCTAATATTGGTGTAGAAACATCTGAAAAAAAACAAAACCCTTGCAGAAGGCTCTCCTCTATTTATCTCTAGCCTATCAAACTTTTTGATATTACTTTTTGCATCTGAGCACCTGGCAATGAATTCTAAAAAACGCAAAAAGTAAATAAAACTTACAGTCTTAGACAAATTTTTATACCCAATTGTAGGTTTTCTAATTATTAAATCTCTGTGTATTAAAAAGTCTTTGCTAGCGTAGCTTATAGAATGGTATAAATTATTAGAGTAAGTTCAAGTTTTTACAAGATGTAAACAGCTATTTTCCCATCTTACAATACCAGCAAAATTAGAACTGTAAAGTGGAATTACTTGAAAATAGTACGAATGAGTTTATGCAAATTAACCTTACTTTTCACACACATTTCTATTGGATAAAAATGAGTCAAAACATTACAATAATAAAAGAAAATGTCCTAAGTATATTTCTTTTTATGATTTAAACAAATATTAAGCACCAAATATTAAAAATGAATTTGCTGATGTTAACAGTAATTTATTTTTAAAATATATCATTTATTTGACTATTATGACATTTGTTTCTATATTTGCACTCCTTTTCTAAGGAAGAGTTTAACCATATTTATTCACAACCTAAAAATTTCTATTTTATGGCTGTAAAGATTAGATTACAAAGACATGGGTCTAAAAAAAGACCATTTTATTTCATCGTTATTGCGGATGCCCGTAGCCCACGTGATGGAAAATTCATTCAAAAACTAGGTTCTTACAATCCTTTAACGGTTCCTGCCACTATACAGATAGACCGTCAAAAAGCGTTGGATTGGTTGCAGAAAGGTGCTCAACCCACTGATACTGTACGCCGTATTCTTTCGTTTAAAGGTGTTTTATACCTTAAGCATTTACTTCGTGGAGTAGACCTCGGTTTATTTGATGAAGCAGTTGCTATGGAGAAATTTACACAGTGGAGCAATGAGCATGATACCAATGTTGCTAGACGCCAAGGTGTTGATAAAAAAGCACGCATTGACAAACGCAATGTACCAGTAGTAAAGAAAGTAGAAGCAGTTGCAGCTCCCGTAGCGGAAGCTCCAGTTGAAGAAGCTCCTGCAGTAGAAGCTCCAGTAGCTGAAACGCCTACAACAGATGAAGCAACAGCAACAGCAGAGTAATTCTGCAGTTGTTAAAACGACAACTAATTGAGTCCTGCATTTTTGCAGGACTTTTTTTATACCTCCATAATAATCTTTTCTGCATTGCAGAGAAAGAAAAATAAAAATATAATTAAATCTTGTTTGCAGAAATGGCTTTTAAAGAATAAAATCCTGCTAACCTCAAAACAATAAAATAAATTTGCAATATGCAATATTTTAAAATTGGAAAATTGGCTGCAAGTCATGGGCTTACTGGCGAATTAATTTTGCAACACAGCCTTGGTAAAAAAACGGCTCTCAAAGGATTAGAAGCGCTGTTTATAGAACAAACAAAGGATAATTTTTTACCCTATTTTATAGCTGCTACTTCTGTAAAGAGCGATACAGAGTTGTACATTACTTTAGAAGGGATAGATAGCAAAGAAATAGCCAGAAAATTAACACCAAAAAATGTGTGGCTACAAGAAGAAGATTTTAAAAGATTTGTTGCAAAAGCTGCCCCCATTGCATTACTTGGCTATGAACTGTTTAATGTAGAACAAAGTCTTGGTAATATTATAGAAGTAATAGAGCAACCCCACCAAATTTTAGTAACGATCCTTTATAATGGCAACGAAGCACTCGTACCCATTCATGAAAATAATTTAATAAAAATGGATGTTAAAAAGAAAAGAGTATATGTAGAAGTGCCGGATGGGTTGTTGGAGATATATGGATGACAGTTGCCAGTTGGCAGGGAGCAGTTGGCAAGGGGCAGTCTGTAACATGTTGAATATCTTTTCAACATTCAAACATCTTCAGCTTACATTAATTGGTACAACAGCGCATCATAGCACATTTTGATTTGGATTCGTTTTTTG
>JANMGS010000694.1:0-4113 GCA_031374745.1 Ferruginibacter sp.
TCTTTTTCAAAATAAAAGCTTTCACCAATGCTGTCTTTTTGCTGTATGAGTTTTGCAATGGGCGCAGGTGTATGATTTATTGTTGCATTTACTCCTTTACTAATTACTTGTAATGAAATATTTTTCCAAATACCACAGCCAATAAAAATGGGCCCCCAATCCCAACCAAACTGAAACTGTGCTTTGCGAGCATACACCCGATTATTATCTGGTAATACCAAGGGTAGTCTTGCTTTTGCAATACTGTCGGTAACATTTTTTGCAGAATGAAAAAATATTTTCAATTCATTTTTACCTTGTTTTGTAAATGGGTTTATGTTTACTTTCCAGCCCCTAAACATATTGTTGGCTTCCAATATTATTTTGCCATTTAAATATACAGTTGCGTAGGTATCCAATCCTTCAAAAGTCAATTCTGCGTAACGATTATCTATTATTTCTTTCTCCAGATTAAATGTAGTTTTATAAATCCAGTCGCAGGTATTTACCCATTGTAAACGTTTTTCATTGTCTGAAAAAAATGGGTCAGGTATAAGTTTATTTCCGAGCAAGTCGGTATGTACTGTACCTGGCACATTAGCTTTATACCAATGAATTTTATCTGCCCTAGAAAAATGCCAGTTTTTATTTAAATTAATATCAAGGTACTGCCCAAAGATGTTCCCAGAAATGAGTAAAAGCAAAAAGAGCATGTTTCGCATAAGTAGCTTGTTGTTTTATTTAAATATGTGACAGTGCCGCAATCATATTGGTTATTTCTGCTTCATCTACATCTACCATTTGTAAATTTTCATTCATAAATGGATTTACTACTTTCATTTGGCTTGCAATCATTTTCCTTGCGGAACTGTGAAATTCGATAGCCCCGGTTAAAGATGCCAATGATGCTATATTGCTTGCTCGCACGCCACTACCAGGCATAATGATGATACTGTCTGCTGCCTTATCTATTAGTTTTTTTAAATTGTCCGCTCCTTCAGTTGCTGTTGGGTGAAAGCCCGATGTTAAAATCCTTTCGCAACCAATTTCTATTATATCTTCCAATGCTTGCTCGGGATTGGTTACCCTATCAAATGCTCGGTGAAAAGTTACGCTCATTGGGTAAGCTATGTTTATAAGTATGCTGCATCTAATTTTATCAACTGTGGCATCTTCATTCAACATACCAATTACAACGCCATCACAACCCAAATCTTTGCATACTTGTATATCTGTTTTCATTATCTCAAATGCTTCTTCGGAATAAAGAAAATCACTACCTCTTGGTCTAATAATGGGAAACAATGCAATATCCAATGCAGTTCTTGCAGCTTTTATAAATCCATAGGATGGGGTAGTGCCGCCTTCGCCGGGGTTGTCGCACAATTCGATTCTATCTGCACCAGCTTTTTGTGCCTTTATACAACTTTCGATATTGAATGCGATGGTTTCTAAAATATATTTCATTTTTGCAAGCTATTTTTGTAAAAGTATTGCAAGTTTTTAGAATCTGTAGATATCCTGAAAATGAATTTTATTTTCTATTAGGCAAATTAATAACGCAGGCTTAGTTTACTTTAATCATTTACTTTTCTTAGCTCAAAAAAGCACTAATCAACCCTTAAGAAACATTTATTTTTAATGGAAGTAGTTTTTAATTTTATTTGAAACAATTTATATTTTAAAACAGCGTTGTTATTTCATCATCATTTTAAAAAATCATTTCTAGTATTAACGCTTAAATTTTCGCTCTAAAAAATCCAATATGAACAAGTTTTACACTTTAAGTAATCATTTATTTGTTTGTTTTTTTATCTGCCCTTTTTTCTTCTTATCAGGTTGCAAGCAAATAAATTCATCTAATAAATCGGAATTTGATGAGTATGATGGACCCGAAATGGCTGCCATGCAAGAATTTGAAAAAACCAAAGATCCTTCTACTGGCATAGTACCTAGGGAAAGATTGATGGATGCCATTCAACAGACCATTGATTCAAAACAAGCAAGCCAATCACTTATTGGTGGACTTTCTTGGCTGGAAAGGGGCCCGAATGGAGATTTACCCGGTCCGTTTGGTAATCCAAGACCACCTGCTACCAACACATCTGGCAGAATAAGGGCCATGATGGTAGATTCATTGGATGCAACAAAAAAAACTGTATGGGTGGGTGGTGTTGATGGTGGGCTTTGGAGAACATCAGATATTACTTCTTCACCGGCCACATGGGTTTTGATAAACGATAACCTCAGTAATCTGGCTATTGCAGACATTACACAGGACCCAAGGCCAGGTTTTCAGAATATTATGTATTTCTGCACGGGGGAATCTTATTTTAATGTAGATGCTGTTCGTGGTAATGGTGTTTTTAAAAGTACTGATGCCGGGGCGACCTGGAGTTTTTTGGCGAGCACAAGCACTTTTGTAAACGGCACAAGAATATTATGCGATTACCTCGGTAATGTGTACCTAGCAACTAGAGGTACAGGATTAAGACGTTCTACAGACGGGGGCACAAGCTGGACGAATATCACACCTTCATCGTTTCCCAATTCGGATATCTGCGATTTGGAGATCAGTTCTACCAGTGCAGCAGGAAGACTTCATGTAGTATGTGGCGTATTCAGCACGCAAGCTTATAGATATGTAGATAATCCTGAAACTGCTGTATCTGCAAGTTGGGTTACTCCTGCTGCTGCATTTCCTTCGTTCGGCAATCGTGCTGAAATATGTGTAAGTGGTAGTACACTTTACTCTTTGGTTGCTGATGCTTCTAACCAAGTCCCTACAATTTATAAATCGACCAATGGGGGCGCCAACTGGGCTGCTACTGGCGGCCAGCCAACAGTAGGTTGGGCAAGTGCACAAGGATGGTATGCACTGAGTTGTGCTATTGATCCAACTTCAGGCGGGGCAACTTGTATTATTGGTGGATTGGATACTTGGAAAACAACGAATGGTGGAACAAACTGGGCGCAAATATCAGGTTGGGCTACCGCTACACCAGGATTATATGTACATGCCGACCAGCATGACATTCAGTGGTGGGATAATGGTAATAAACTCATGTTTGGATGTGATGGTGGTGTGCATTATTCAACCAATAAAGGTACCAGCATGTCAGACAAGAATGTGGGGTTAAGAATTAAACAATTTTATTCAGTTGCAATACATCCTGTTTCAACCAATTATTTTTTAGCTGGCGCACAAGATAACGGAGTGCACCAATTCAACAATGCAGGTTTAAGCAGCACGGTTGAAGTTACCGGTGGTGACGGTGCTTTTACAGCCATTGACCAAGATCAGCCACTATTTCAGTTCGGATCCTACGTTTTCAATGATTATCGTCGTAGTACAGATGGAGGCAATACTTGGTCAAGTGTAACGCTAAATGGTGCTACAGGACAATTCATCAATCCTTTTGACTATGATAATACTGCCAATATTATGTATTGCGGTGATATTGCATCCAATTACCGTAGATGGACCGATCCGCAGACTGGTAGCACTTCTACTGCTGTAAATATCACCAGCATTGTTGGTAGTGTTACCGCTGTGAGTGTGTCGCCCTATACTGCCCATAAAGTCTTTTTTGGCACCAGTAGTGGAAGAGTGGTGCAGGTGGATGGAGCCAATACCATCGCTTCGGGTTCCGCCGGTACAGACCGTTCTGCTGGTTTGCCGGGTGGTACATTATCCTGCATCAATTTCGGAACAAATGATCTGAACCTGATGTGTGTTGAATCCAATTACGGTATCAACAATGTGTGGGTATCTACAAATGGCGGAGCTAACTGGACAGCCATTGATGGCAACCTGCCTGATATGCCCGTTCGCTGGTGTATGTTTTATCCGGGTAGCAATACAAAAGCATATATAGCCACCGAAACGGGTGTTTGGGAAACAGACCTCATCAATGGTGCTAGTACGATATGGAATGCCAATCCAACCTTTCCGACGGTTAGGACTGATATGATCAAATACAGGCCGTCTGACCGAACCATTGCTGCTGCAACACATGGCCGTGGACTTTGGACAACCACTATTCCGGTAGTTGCTACACCAGACCTATCTTTTCAAACATCTACCGTATCAAGAACAGAATACACATCATACACCAGCGGCTGCCGTGGATA